>NZ_JBSFVR010000109.1:0-21243 GCF_053592415.1 Streptomyces sp. NPDC002690
GTCCGCCAGAAGCTCGTCAACACCCGCGAGCGCCTCGCCAAGGGCACCCCGCACCGCGTCGGCTGCGACTACCTCGGCACCTCCGAGCTCCTCGCCGACCTCACCCTCATCCAGACCTCGCTGCGCGAGCACCGCGGCGGCCTCTTCGCCGACGGCCGGATGGACCGCACCATCCGCACGCTGGGCGCCTTCGGCCTCCAGCTCGCCACCATGGACGTACGCGAACACGCCGACGCCCACCACCACGCCCTCGGCCAGCTCTTCGACCGGCTCGGCGAGGAGTCCTGGCGCTACACCGACATGCCCCGCGACTACCGGCAGAAGCTCCTCGCCAAGGAGCTCCGCTCGCGTCGCCCGCTCGCCCCGACCCCGGCTCCGCTGGACGCGGCGGGCGAGAAGACCCTCGGCGTCTTCCACACCATCCAGGAGGCGTTCGAGCGCTTCGGCCCCGAGGTCATCGAGTCGTACATCATCTCGATGTGCCAGGGCGCCGACGACGTGTTCGCCGCCGCCGTCCTCGCCCGCGAGGCGGGTCTCCTCGACCTGCACGCCGGCTGGGCGAAGATCGGCATCGTCCCGCTCCTGGAGACCACCGACGAGCTGCGCGCCGCCGACGTCATCCTCGACGAGATGCTCGCCGACCCCTCCTACCGGCGCCTGGTCTCGCTGCGCGGGGACGTCCAGGAAGTCATGCTCGGCTACTCCGACTCCTCCAAGTTCGGCGGCATCACCACCTCCCAGTGGGAGATCCACCGCGCCCAGCGCCGGCTGCGCGACGTCGCCCACCGCTACGGCGTACGCCTGCGCCTCTTCCACGGCCGCGGCGGCACCGTGGGCCGCGGTGGCGGCCCCTCGCACGACGCGATCCTCGCCCAGCCCTGGGGAACCCTGGAGGGCGAGATCAAGGTCACCGAGCAGGGCGAGGTCATCTCCGACAAGTACCTCATCCCGGCGCTCGCCCGCGAGAACCTCGAACTGACCGTCGCGGCCACCCTGCAGGCTTCCGCCCTGCACACCGCGCCGCGCCAGTCCGACGAGGCGCTGGCCCGCTGGGACGCGGCGATGGACACCGTCTCGGACGCCGCCCACTCGGCGTACCGCCGGCTGGTCGAGGACCCGGACCTGCCCGCGTACTTCCTGTCCTCCACCCCGGTGGACCAGCTCGCCGAGCTCCACCTCGGCTCGCGGCCCTCGCGCCGTCCCGACTCGGGCCTCGGCCTGGACGGACTGCGCGCCATCCCGTGGGTGTTCGGCTGGACCCAGTCCCGCCAGATCGTCCCCGGCTGGTTCGGCGTCGGCTCCGGCCTCAAGGCGCTGCGCGAGGCCGGTCTCGACACCGTGCTGGACGAGATGCACGGCCAGTGGCACTTCTTCCAGAACTTCCTGTCCAACGTCGAGATGACGCTGGCCAAGACGGACCTGCGGATCGCCCGCCACTACGTCGACACCCTCGTACCGGACGAGCTGAAGCACGTCTTCGACGTCATCGAGGCCGAGCACGCGCTCACCGTCGAGGAGGTCCTGCGGATCACCGGGAACACCGAACTCCTCGGTACCAGCCCGGTCCTCCAGCAGACCTTCGCCATCCGCGACGCCTACCTGGACCCGATCTCCTACCTCCAGGTCGCCCTCCTCAAGCGCCAGCGCGACGCGGCGGCGGCCGGCGAGGAAGCCGACCCGCTCCTCGCCCGCGCCCTCCTCCTCACCGTCAACGGTGTGGCCGCAGGCCTCCGCAACACCGGCTGAGCCTGCGGTACTTGCTCGCTGAACGAACTGCCCCCGTCCGGACGCGTCGTCCGGACGGGGGCATCTGCTTTTCGTGCACGAAGGCCGGCCAGCCAGGTTCAGCCGGGACCCCCATCACGCGCCGGTTTCCGCCTTCGCGGACCTGGTGGGGGCGGAGTCCGCTTCGCCGTCCCGCGTACACGCCCAGAGGGCGAACGCGAGGACGCTGACGGCGGCGCCCAGCGCGCAGACGGCGCCCCAACCCGCCGCAGCGTAGAGGGAGGTCGCGGCGATGGCGCCGGTGGCGCTGCCGGCCGAGTAGAAGACCATGTAGCCGCCGATCAGCCGGCTGCCCGCCTCCGGGTGGAGTGCGTGGATCAGGGTCTGGTTGGTGACGTGGACGGCCTGTACGGCGAGGTCGAGGAGGATCACGCCGACGAGCAGGGCCCAGAGGGAGCTGGGGGTGAAGGCCAGCGGCACCCACGAGAGGGCGAGCAGCGCCAGGGCGGTGCCGGTGGTCCACCCGGAGAGCCCGTGGTCGTTCAGGCGGCCTGCCGCCGTCGCGGCCAGCGCACCGGCGGCTCCGGCCAGCCCCAGCGCGCCGATCGCGGTGTGGGAGAAGGAGTACGGGGGTTCGCTGAGCGGCAGCGCGAGGCTGCTCCACAGGGTGCTGAAGGCCATGAAGATCAGCAGACCCAGTAGGGCTCGCAGCCGCACCAGCCGTTCCCGGGCGAACAGGGTGACGGTGGAGCGCAGGAGCTGTCCGTAGCGCAGGGGGGTCGGCGGGGCGTCGTGGTGGCGTGGCAGTACCCGGTGCAGGACCAGGGCGAGCAGTGCGGTGAGCGCGGCCGAGGCGAGATAGACGGAGCGCCAGCCCGCGAGGTCGGCCATGAGGCCGGAGACGGTGCGGGCGAGCAGGATTCCGAGGACCACGCCGCTGGTCACCGTACCGACGACGCGTCCGCGTCGGGCGGGAGGCGCGAGCGACGCCGCGTAGGCCACCAGCGTCTGGGTGACCACCGCGAGTAGCCCCGTAGCGGCCATGGCCACGAGCAGGACCGTCGCGGTACGGGCGGTGGCGACCGCCGCCAGCGCCGCGACCAGCAGGGCGAGTTGGGCCACGACGAGACGTCTGCGGTCGGTCGTGTCGCCCAGCGGCACCAGGAAGAACAGCCCCAGTCCGTACCCGGTCTGCGTGAGCGCGACGATGCCGCCGACCAGGGCGGGGCTCATGGAGAGGTCGTGGCCCACGGTCACCAGGAGCGGCTGGGCGAAGTAGACGTTGGCCACCGTGGTCCCGCAGGCGGCTGCGAACAGGAGGACGACGCCGCGCGACAGGGTGGGCAACGCCCGCTCCGGCGCGGCGGGTGCGGGCGTCCTGGTCGGTGTCCCGGCGTCAGGGTCGGTGGGCATGCGGGGTCCCCTCCACGCGATCGGTTGCAAGATGCTACCGATGTGGACCGTAGCGGCCGAGGGTGGCATCATGCAACCAGGATGAGATGGGCCGGGTGGACCGGGTGCCGGACGAGGAGGGCGGGGCGGCATGGTGGCAAGGACGCGCTTCGACGACAGCGACTGCCCCGTCGCGCGGTCGGTGGACGCGATCGGCGACTGGTGGTCGCTTCTGATCGTGCGGGACGCCTTCGACGGGAGCCGTCGGTTCGGGGAGTTCCAGCGCAGCCTGGGGGTGGCGAAGAACATCCTCACCGCGCGCCTGCGCGCCTTGGTCGCCGGCGGTGTCCTCGAATCCGTCCCCGCTTCGGACGGCAGCGCCTACCGCGAGTACGTACTGACCCCCAAGGGCAGATCCCTGTTCCCCGTCATCGTGGCGCTGCGGCAGTGGGGAGAGCGGAACTTCTTCGAGCCGGACGAGCCTCACTCCCGGATGGTCGACCGTGAGCAGGGGCTGCCTCTTCGCGCACTGGAAGTCCGGGCGGCGGACGGGCGATCGCTGGGCGCGGACGACACCGTCGTCCGCAAGGTCGCCCGGGGGTGAGGCGCGGCGGCGGGAGCCCGGAAGCCGTCACCCTGCCTGCGGGTAGCCCTGCGGGTAGCCCCGCAGGCGGCCCCGCGGGTAACCCCGCATCTCCCGCCGCACGGCCCCGCGCCTACGGGAAGTAGAGAGCGAGCTTGTCCAGTGTGTGGCGGGTGAACAAGCCGCCGTAGCCGGTCCCGCCCCGGTATGCCGTGGTTCGCGAGACGCCGGGGGCGGCCTCGACCGTGAGGGGGCGGCTGATCAGTGTCGTGCCGAGGAGGCGGGCGTCCTGGGCCGCCCATTGTGCCGCCTCGGGCTGTACGCGGGTGCTCACCAGGGCGGGGAGTACCTGTGCCACGTTGCGGGCGCCGGGTATGCCTCCGCGTGCGCTCTTCGCGTAGCTCATGGCCCACCCCGTGAACTCGTGCAGGACGGCAACGTCGATCTCGGGCACGGCTGCCGCGAAGACGAACAGCTCCAACTTCGTCCCGAACCAGCGGGCTTTGCGATCGGCGCGGTAGGCGGTCAATGATGGGTGGCCGTTCCAGTCCGACGTCCTCACCGTGCAACCGTCGGCCGTCAGTCGTCGGTTGAGTGCTGTGAGGTACGTGGCAGCCGCGTCGGCGGTCGGGTCGGGCGCAGGCGAATTCATGCGCGGATTCTCCAACGCCCTTGGTACACAAGGGAAGAGGGGCGTTCGCTCGACGGCGTACGGTACTCCGCGACGGGTGGCGAGCCGCCCCCGCGCGATCAACCCCTCACAACGCGAGGAAGGTCGCCACCAGCAGCGCCGCCCCCGCGACCCCCGCGGTCCACGCCGTGCGCGTCAGGCGCAGGCCGCCGCCGAGGACCAGCGACGCCAGGATCAGCGCGCCGCCCAACGGGAGCCAGGCGTGCAGGAATCCGGGAACACCGGTCCGTACGGCCTCGGCGCTGCCCGGCTTCAGCACCACCGGGAAGACGTCGCCCTTCTGTGCCGCGACCGAGCGCGTGACGATCACGCCCGAGCGCGGCGGGGACTGGGTGTCGGGGGCGTACGGCCCGGTGCAGGTGTCCTCGCCGCAGCCGGTCACCGTCAAGGTGCCGTGCTCGCGTCCCTTGGCCAGAATGATGTGGTGCGCGGTCTCCCACGACGCCCACCCACCCGCGACGAGCAGCAGCAGGGTGACCAGGGCCATCGCGCCGTTTCGGGCGACCAGGGCCAGGCGCTGGGAGGACTTCATGGTGGCCGATCTTTGGGCAGGACGATGCTCTCGGTCAACTTGTGTCCGAAAAGGGGCAGGGAAGCGGTGGGATTGTGGGGAGTTGGGTGTTCTCCGGCCGGGAGTCCGGCGTGGTTCGAGGGCGCGGCGTACGCGGATCGAGAGGCGGTCCGCCCCGACCTCCGGACGGCAGGGCGCGTGTCCGTGCGGGCCGGTCGAGTCTCTCCGTACGGAGGAGCCGCCGCGGAGGGTGCGCCCACGTCGGGGCCGGCCCGTGGTCCCTGGTGCACACGCGCCGGGAACCACGGGGCAGCCCTGTGCGGGCGTCGTCCGCGCGGCGGCCGAGCGGACGGACGCGGCTCTACGCGTCCGTCTCCCGCAGCGCCGTGAGGATCGCCAGTGGGGTCGCCGCCGCCCACGCCTGCGGGGAGCAGGAGTGCGGGTACGGGACCGGGCGCGGGTGGTCGGTGCGGCTGTAGCCGGCCATCACCTCCGGCAGTCGGTCGCCGTGGTGCCCGGCCGCGTCCAGCAGGCCGCGCGCGACGTCCCGGACCTCGTCGGCCAGGCCCGCTCGCGCGAGACCGAGCACGATGACCGCGTTGTCGTGCGGCCAGCAGGTGCCCCGGTGGTAGGAGAGCGGGTGGTAGCCCGGCTGTCCGGCCGCCAGGGTGCGGATCGCCCAGCCCGAGAAGAAGTCCGGCTCCAGGAGTCGTCGGCCGACGCGGCGGGCGTGCTCCCCGTCGAGGATGCCGGACCAGAGCAGGTGGCCCGCGTCGGAGGCGAGGGAGTCGACCTGCCGGCCCTTCCCGTCGAGGGCCAGGGCCGGGAAGTCCGGGCCGGTCATCCAGAAGTCGCGTACGAAGCGGTCCCGCAAGTCCTGTGCCGCCGCGTCCAGTTCGTCGGCCCAGGCGGGGTCGTCCCACACCGTGCGGGCGAGCCGGGCGGTGCGGACCAGGGCGTCGTACGCGTACCCCTGTGCCTCGGCGACGGCGATCGGGCCTTCGGCCTGGGTGCCGTCGAGGAAACAGATCGCGCCTTCGGAGTCCTTCCAGTTCTGGTTGACCAGGCCGCCCGGATCCGGGGTGTAGACGAGGTAGCCGCTGTCGGCGAGACCGCCGTCCCGGAACATCCACGCCACCGCCGCCCGTGCCTGCGGTTCGAGGCGCGCGGCGAGCCCGGTGTCCCCCGTGGTGAGGGCGTGGGCGTCCAGCAGGGTCAGGAAGAGTGGGGTCGCGTCCACGGAGCCGTAGTAACGGCCGTACGGGACCTGGCGGAACGCGGCCAGTTCGCCGTGCCGGATCTCGTGCGCGATGCGCCCCGGCTGCTCGCCCCGGAAGGCGTCGTACTCGGCGCCCTGGGTCGCGGCCAGCGCGGCGAGGGTGGCCGCGGCCGGCTCCGGGCGGTAGGGGAGCGCGAAGTGCGAGGTGAGCAGGGCGTCCCGGCCGAAGAGAGTCAGGAACCACGGCACCCCCGCACCCGGGACCCTCAGCTCCTCGCCGTCGGGTCCGAGCGCCGGGACGCGCAGCGACGCCAGGTCACCGAGCCCGCGGGCGACGGCTGCCGCGAGCCCGGCCGGAGCGTCGGTGGGCAGCGGCGGTGAAGCCTCCGGGCCCGAGAGGTCGGTGAACTCCAGAGCGTCCAGGGCCTGTTCGGCCGCGGCGGCGTCCGGGGTCGCCAACGGCCCGGGCGCCGGGGCCCCGTGCGGCTGGGCCGCCACGGTCAACAGCAGCTCCGCCGCCCCCTGGGCCGGTACCTCCAGGTGCCACCGGAGAATCCGGGTGGTCGACTCGGCCTCCACGAGGGCCACTTCGACCGGAGCGGGAGAGGCGGCGACGGTCGTTTGCGACAGCCAGTGCGCGCCGCGCTCGTACGCGAAGACGACCCCGTCGGGGGTGGGTGTGACGGTACGCCGCGCCCCGGTCTTGTCGTACCTGCGGTGGTCCGACCGCAGTTCGAACTGGTCGGCGAAGTCGGCGTCCACGGTGAGGCCGAGGACGGCGGCCACCGGCTCCGCCCGGTTGCTGACCAGGCGGACGCGCTCCGTCAAGTAACCATCACCCAGGGCCTGTTCGCGGAACACCGTGTAGGCGGGCGGCTCGTCACGCGTGCCGGGCGGAGTCAGGACACAGCTCGGGCCCCTTTCTCCGGCTGCGGGTACGAGGACGCCGGGGGCCGCGCCGTCCACGGTCAGTGTCCAGCGGCTCAGGTGGCGGGCGTCGCGGCGGAAGAGGCCGTCCGGGGAGGCGCCCCGGCGGCCGGTGATCCCGCCGTCCGCGCCCAGTACGGCGAACGTACCGGCGCGGACCAGGGTGATGTCGGTGCCCGCGCTCACGCGTCCGCCCCCACCGTCGTGTCCAGCGGCTGCCCGGATGCCGGGGAGTCCGTCCGCTCCGCGGTCACCAGCAGGTCCAGTGCGAGCGCGGCCGTCCAGCCGAAGTCGAGGGTGCCGCGGGCCTGTGCGGTGTGGGGGTCCACGTACTCCGCGAAGCCGCTGTTCCCGGCCGCTTCGAGCATCGCCGCGCGCAGCCGGTCGGCGGCGCGGGTCCGGCCGTACTGCCGCAGGCCGCGCTCCACCAGCCAGTTGGTGTTGAACCAGGCGGGTCCGCGCCAGTAGCGGGACGGGTCGAAAACGGCGCCTTCGAGGTCGTACGAGGGGACCATCGGCACCTCGCCGAGCCGGAAGGCGCTGCCTTCGGCGGTCCCGGTCAGCGCGTCGACGATCTCCCCCGGGAGACCGGGGACGATCAGCGGGATCAGCCCGGCGACGCTCTTCTCCGGGATCGGTTCGTCGCTCACCAGGTCGCGGCAGAGGAACATGCCGGCCTCCGGCGACCAGAGCCGTTCCACCAGGGCCTCGGTGAGGCGGGCGGCGCGCTCCTCGTGCGGGGCCGGGTCGACGCCCGTCTCGGCCGCGATCCGGGCGAGTGCGTGCTCCGAGACGATCAGCAGAGCGTTGACGCACGGGTCCTCGACGGCGAAGGCGTGGCCGGTGCCCGCGTCGGCGTAGCCGCCGTCGCGGTAGTCGGTGGCGAGCCGTACGTACCGTCCGTAGTCCAGGTCGGTGGGCCGCTCGGAGGGCTGGCCGTGATCGAGGTCGGCGCGCCGGTACGAGCCCGCGGGCGCCGGCTCGACGCGCCGCAGCGGCGCGTCCCAGCACGGGCTGTTGTCCATGCCGGGCTCCCAGGGGTGGACCATCGCGGCGAGACCGCCGCCGCCCAGGTCCCGGGGGCCCGTGAGGTAGTCGTGCCAGGCGGCGAGGCGTCCGTACACCCGGGGCAGGAAGCCGCGCCGACGGGAGTCCTCGGGGTCGGCGAGGTGCACCAGCCAGGCGGCCAGCGCGTGCACCGGCGGCTGGACGATGCCGGAGGTCTCGGTGTCGGCGGGGGCTCCGGCCGCCGCTCCGGCGCTCGAGGAGCGCCAGAAGTCGGGGCTCGGGAAGTACGCGTCGTGCGCGACCGCCGGGTTGAACACGATGTGCGGGACCCGGCCGTCCTTCCACTGCGCGTGCAGCAGGGTCTCCAGCTCGCGCTGGGCCCGGCGCACCGAGAGGTGGCGCAGGCCGATGGCGATGAACGCGGAGTCCCAGCTCCACTGGTGCGGGTAGAGGCCGCGGGAGGGCACGGTCGAGGAGCCCGTCCAGTTGGTGAGGAGGACGCGGGCCGCATCGTGCCGGAGACCCTCCGCCTCCCCGGCCGCGGGCGTCTCGACGAGGAGCGAGGTCACGCGCCCGACCTCCGCAGGAAGGCCGGGATGGAGCGGACGGCCTCGACCGGGTCACCGGTCAGCCGGCACTCGGCGGCGAGGTAGCCGTCGAAGCCGATGGTGTGCAGCGCCCCGATCCAGGCCGGCCAGTCCAGGTGGCCGGCGCCCGGCTGGAACCGGTTGGAGTCGCTGACCTGGGCGTGGCCGATGTACGGGGCCGCGGCGAGGATCGATGCCGACGGGTCGGCCTCCTCGATGTTCATGTGGTAGCTGTCGATGCCGATCTTCACCGAGTCCAGGCCCACGGTGCTCAGCAGGTCGACGGCCTGGTCCAGCCGGTTGACCATGTGGTCCTCGTACCGGTTGAGCGGCTCCAGGAAGAGGGTGACGCCCTCCGCGCGGGCGTGCTCGCCGAGCTCGGTGAGACCCGCGAGGAGCACCTCGCGGTCCTCCTCCTCGGAGCGCGGCGGCTCGAACGGGGGCAGCCGGCGCGAGAACATCCCGTACGACGCCGGGGTCTGCACGCCCAGCGCGCCGATCTCGGCCGCGACGCTGAGCTGCGACTTCATCTGCTCCAGGGCGTCCTTGCGCAGGGCGTCGTCGAAGGCGGCGAAGAAGTGCAGCATCTCGACGCAGACCGTCGGCATGACGACGCCGTCGGCCAGCGCCCGCTTCAGCTCGGGCAGGCGGTCGCGGAAGTGGAAGTCGCCCCGCGAGCGCAGCTCGACGGCGTCGAACCCGGCGTCCTGGGCGAACGCCCATTTCTCCTGGAGCGTGTCACCGGGGAGCAGCTGTTCCTGGCAGGCGGTCTTCAGCGAGGTCAGTGGCATGGGAGACCTTTCGGCGCCGCCGGCGGGCGGCACGCGGGGGGAGTGGCGGGAGGCGGGGGCCGGTACGGCGCGGGGCCGTACCGGCGGGACGCGCTGGGTGAGCCGGGTGGGGCCGAACTCCGGCTCGACCCGGGGTGCGTCGGCTCAGAACTCCAGGACGACCTGGAGGGCGTCGGCCGGGCGCTCGTCCAGCAGCACGTAGGCGTCGGCGGCGTCCGCCACCGGGACGATGTGGCTGACCAGGGACTTCACGTCGACCAGGCCCTCGGCGACCAGTGAGAGGAAGGTCTGCTGGAGTCGCTCGACGGTCCACCGGCCGGCCAGCTGCGGGGGGACCCCGCCGATCTGGGAGCAGATGAGCTGCACCCGGTTGTGGTGGAACTCGTCGCCGAGCCGCAGCCCGGCGCCGTCGCCCTGGTAGAAGCCGGAGGCGACCACACGGCCGCCCACGGTCACCGAGCGCAGGGCCTCGTGGAGGGCCGGGTACACCCCGCTGATCTCGATGGCGACGTCGGCGCCCTGGCCGCCGGTGGCCTCGCGGACGCGCTCGGCGACGCTGTCGGTACGGGCGTTCAGGGTGCGGCGCGCGCCGTAGGTGCGGGCGGTGCCGAGGCGGCCGTCGAGGGCGTCGACGGCGGTGACGCGGGCGCCGTTGAGCTGGGCGAGGCGGGTGGTGAGCAGGCCGATGACGCCCTGGCCGAAGACGGCGACCTCTTCGCCGAGGTGGATGTCGGCGGCGAGCACCGCGTTGTACGCGATGGCGCCGACGCGGGCGAAGGCGCCGGCCAGCGGTTCCAGGCCGGCCGGCAGGGTGTGGCCGACCATCCGCTCGGCGGGCACGATGCCCTCGCTGCGGTGACCCCAGATGCCCCAGACCAGGTCGCCCACGGCCGGCATGCCCGGTACGTCCGTCAGCTCGGGCGAGACCTCGGTCACTTCACCGACCTCGGAGTACCCCCAACCGGCCACCGGGTACTCGATGCCGGCCGCGCCGTCGCGGAAGAGACGGGCCTCGGCGTCCCAGGTCCGCGTCAGGTACGGGTTGGTGCCCCGGTAGGCGGTGAGCTCGGTGCCCGCGGAGATGCCGGAGTAGCGCGTACGAACCCGCAGGTGGCCCGCCGGGAGGGCGGCACTCTCGTGCTCGGCGACTTCTACCTGACGAGGGCCGGTGAACTGGACGACGCGTTCCACGGGGGTCTCCGTTGGTGCTGGGAGGGGACTGCTGCTGACTTAGGTCGAAGATATCTCACAGTTATGTCTTGTCAATAAGCAAAAGTGATGCTGAGATGCGTCATGAAAGTGCGTAAGTGGCGTGAGGACACAGCATGGTGATGAAGGCCCGATGGTCGAAGGCGACCCTCTTCGGACTCGCCGCGACTCTGGGAGCCGGCCTGCTCGCGGGCTGCTCCGGCAGCGCCGGTGCCGAGCAGAAGCCCGACAACCGGATCACGGTCTGGACGCAGGAGAACCTGGCGCCACGGATGGCGGCGACCAAGAAAGTGGTCGCCCGCTTCGAGAAGGAGACCGGCGTCCACGTCGACCTGGTCGGCGTGGACGAGGCCCAGCTCCCGCAGCTGATCATGTCCGCGGCTGCCGCCGGCGACCTCCCCGACGTGATCGGCGCCGTCCCCATGGGACAGGTCTGGCAGATGTACGGCAGCGGGCTGCTGAACACGGAGGTCGCCGGAAAAATCGTCGACGAACTCGGCGCCGGGACCTTCAACGCCAACGCCCTGGGGCTCACCGAGGACTCCGGCACCACCCTCGCCGTCCCCTCCGACGCCTGGCTCCAGCTCCTCGTCTACCGCAAGGACCTCTTCGCCAAGGCCGGGCTCGACGCCCCCGACACCTACGCCGCCGCCCTGAAGGCCGCCAGGACCCTCGACAAGGGCCCGGTCGACGGCATCTCCCTCGCCACCGACCCCTCGGACGCCTTCACCCAGCAGAGCTTCGAGGACCTCGCCCTCGCCAACGGCTGCCAACTCGTCGACGACGACGGCGAACCGGCCCTCGACTCCACCGCCTGCCGCAACGCCTTCGCCGCCTACGACGAACTGGGCGGAAAGCACGGCGCCCCCGGCACCCAGACCGTGGACTCCACCCGGGCCACCTACTTCTCCGGCAAGTCCTCGATGATGGTCTGGTCGTCCTTCCTCCTGGACGAGCTGGCCGGCCTGCGCTCCGACGCGCTGCCCAGCTGCGCCGCCTGCAAGGACGACCCGGGCTTCCTCGCCCGCAACACCGGCATCGTCACCTCCCTCCAGGGCCCCGACGGCAAGGAACCCGCCCAGTTCGGCGAGATCACCTCCTGGGCCGTCACCAAGACCGCCGAGACCGGCGCCTCCGCCAAGTTCATCGAGTACATGATGGGCAAGGGGTACGAGGACTGGTTCGGCATGGCCCCCGAGGGCAAGATCCCGGTCCGCACCGGCACCGCCACCGACCCCGGCGCCTTCCAGAAGGCATGGCGCGCCAGCGTCATGGGCGTGGACAAGCGCGAGTCCATGCAGAAGGCGTACCCCTCCGAACTCCTCGACCGGCTCGTCTCCGGCGTCGGCGACATGAAGCGGTGGGGCCTCGCCCAGGGCCAGGGCGCCCTCGTCGGCGCCACCAACGGCGAACTGCCCGTCGCCAAGGCCATCGGAGCGATGACCAGCGGCCAGAGCTCACCGGACGAGGCGGCCAAGGAAGCCAACGACGAAGTGGCAGCCCTCCAGAAATCCCTCCAGTAGCCGCACGGCCGCTCTCTCCCCGAGGTAACCGACCATGAGTACGAAAACCGGCGGCGCGACGGTGCGCCGCGGACGTCCACGGACCACCAGCAGCCGGGAAAACCGCGCGGGCCTCGCCTTCGTGACCCCTACCTTCCTGGTCGTCCTGGTCGTGGTGATCCTGCCGATCCTGTGGACCGTGCTGCTCGCCTTCCAGAACGCCAAGCTCGTCGACATCCAGGAGAACGGCCTCTTCGGCAACTGGACCCTGGACAACTTCCAGCAGGTCTTCGGCTCGCCCGGCTTCTGGAGCAGCCTCGGCACCACGCTGCTCTACACGGTCGGCGCCACCGCGGGCTCGATCGTCCTCGGCCTGGTCGCCGCCCTCGCGCTGCGCAAGCCCTTCCGGGGCCGAGGCATCCTGCGCGCCTCCATGCTGCTGCCGTACGTCGCCCCGGTCGTCGCCGTCTCCTTCGTCTGGGAGGTGGCCCTCAGCCCGCAGTACGGCATCGTCAACGAGTGGGGCAGCAAGCTCCTCGGGTGGGACGACCCGATCGCCTTCCTCTCCACCCGCTCCTACGAAGTCAGCCTCCTCGGCGCGCACTTCGACATCCCGCTGGCGCTGCTCACCGTCATCGCCTTCGAGTCCTGGCGCTACTTCCCGTTCGCCTTCCTCTTCATGCTGGCCCGCCTCCAGGCGGTCCCGGACAGCCTGGAGGAGGCCGCCACGGTCGACGGCGCCACCATCTCGCAGCGCTTCCGCCACATCCTGCTGCCGCAGATGATGCCCGTCATCGCCCTGCTGTCCGTCCTGCGCTTCATCATGACCTTCAACAAGTTCGACGACATCTACCTGCTCACCGGGGGCGGTTCGGGCACGGACGTCGTCGCGGTCCGCGTGTACGACTTCCTCACCTCGCGGTTCGACGTCGGCGCGGCCTCGGCCCAGGCGCTGATCCTCGCCCTCGTCCTCATGGTCCTGCTGGGCCTCTACTTCATGTTCTTCGGCAAGAAGGTCCAGGAGGAACAGGCATGACCACCGCCCCGTCCGTGACACGGCCCGAGGCCACCCGCCCCGGCAACACCGCCGGCCCCGCCCCGCGCAAGCGGCGCATGAGCCGCGCCCAGTTCGAGGAACGGTTCTTCGGCATCGCCCGCTGGGTGGTGATCGTCTTCCTCGCGGTGATCACGATCGTGCCCTTCTACTACATGCTGCTGCTGTCGGTGAAGCCGATCGACTCGCTGCTCGTGGACCCGGGGAACCTCTGGGTCTCCTCGAAGGACTTCACCCTCGACACCTACCGCAGCGTCCTGAAGTCCACCGAGGACGGCGGTCAGGGCTTCCTCGGGATGCTGGGCAACTCGGCTCTGGTGGCACTCGCCACCGTCGCGCTGACGCTGGCCGCCGCCGTACCCGGCGCGTACGCCGTCAGCCGGCTCAAGTTCTTCGGCAGCAGGCACGTCAGCGCGCTCTTCCTGGCCGTCTACCTCTTCCCGGCCACCCTGCTCGCCGTCCCGCTCTTCGTGATGTTCGCGAAGATGGGGCTCTCCGGCAGTCTCGTCGGACTCGCCATCGTCTACATCGCGCAGACGGTCCCGGTTTCGATCTACATGATGAAGAACTACTTCGTCACCATCCCGTTCTCGATCGAGGAGGCCGCCGCCATCGACGGCGCCTCCCGCCTCCAGACCGTGCGCAAGGTGATCCTGCCGCTCGCGCTGCCCACCCTGATGGCGACCGGGCTCTACGTCTTCATGATCGCCTGGAACGAGTTCCTCTTCGCGCTCCTCTTCCTCGCCGCCGACCCGGACAAGTGGACGGTCTCCCTCGGCCTCCAGCAGCTCGCCAACGGCATCGAGGTCTCCAAGACGGTCCTGATGGCCGGTTCGGTCATCCTTACCATCCCCGTGGTAATCCTTTTCTTCGCCTCCGAGCGGCTCCTCACCGAGGGACTGACCAGCGGCGCGGACAAGGGCTGACAACCTGGCAGCGGGAAAGACCGGCTGACGCCGGGTCACTGGCGGCCCACGGGGGCACGAGAGACGGGACGAGGACGACCACGATGGCAGGAAACCAGGCGAGCGCGGGACATCTGCTGCGGCTCATCCGCAGCGGTGAGGCCACCACGCGCGGCGAGCTCCAACAGGCCACCGGACTCTCCCGGTCCACCGTCGGGCACCGCCTCGACCAGCTCTTCGGGGCCGGCTGGCTGCGCGGCGCGACCGGTACGTCCACCGGCGGACGCCCGTCCTCCCGGCTGGAGTTCGACCCCACGCACGCCGTCGTCCTCGTCGCCGACCTGGAGACCCGGCACGGCCGCGCCGCCGTCGTCGACCTGTCGGGGAAGGTCCTCGCCGAGCAGACCGGAACCCTGGTCATCGCGGACGGCCCCGACGCCGTCCTCGACCGGCTCGCCCGCTGGTTCGGGCCGCTCCTGGAGGAAGCCGGCTCCGCACCGGACCAGGTCTGCGGCGTCGGCCTCTCCGTCCCCGGGCCCGTCGACTGGGAGAGCGCCCAGGTGGTCCAGCCGCCGATCATGCCCGGCTGGGACCGCTTCCCCGTACGCGAGCGGATGCGCGCCGCGCTCGCGGAGCACTTCGGCCCGGACGCCTTCGGCCCGGCCGTCTCCGGGGCGAAGGCCGCAGGCACCGAGTCGCTGCCCGTCTACGTCGACAACGACGCCAACCTCATGGCGCTGGCCGAACAGCGCGAGAACTACGCCGACTGCGGCGCGTTCGTCCTGGTCAAGGCGTCCACCGGCATCGGCGCGGGCATGGTCGTGGGCGGCGAGATGTACCGGGGCATCGACGGCGGCGCCGGCGACATCGGCCACATCCGCCTGCACGACCGGCTCGACGCGCTCTGCATGTGCGGGTCCTACGGCTGCCTCGCCGCCGTGGCCAGCGGCCGGGCCATCGCAGAACAGCTCACCGCCGCCGGGGTTCCCACCGCCTCCGGCTCCGACGTACGCCGCCACCTCGCCGCCGGACAGCCGGACGCCCTCCGCCTCGCCCGCGCCGCCGGACAGCGCGTCGGCGAGGTGCTCGTCACCGTGGTCACCCTCCTCAACCCGGGCGTCCTGATGCTCGGCGGCGACCTCGCGAGCACCCCGTTCCTCACCGGCGTGCGCGAACTCCTCTACCAGCGGGCCATGCCCCGCACCACCGCCAACCTCCAGGTGGTCAGCACCTCGCTCGGCGACCGCGCCGCCCTCGCGGGGGCCGCCGTCATGGTGGTCGAGCGCCTCTACGACCCCGACCGTGCCGACGCCCGCCTCGCCGCGCTCGCCGCCGGCGCGGCCGTCTGACCCGGGGCCTTTCGTCTGGATCAGGCCGGGTCCCGCCTGTCCGGCGGCGCCCGGCACGCACGCGACCCAGCCAGCACCCCGCCGTACGCACCTCGATGGAGAGCACCATGTCCCAAAGCCCCGCCGTCAGCACCCCGCCCGACGCCTGGCCGTACCCGCCGGTCCGCGTCGGCCTGGTCGGGGCGGGGCCGTGGGCCCGCACCATGCATGCCCGGATGCTGGCGGCCGGTCCCGAGACCACGCTGACCGGCGTCTGGGCCCGGCGCCCGGAGGCCGCCGCCGAGGTCGCGGGCGACTACGGGGCGACGGCCGCCGGCTCCTTCGAGGAACTGCTCGACGGCTGCGAAGCGGTCGCCTTCGCCGTGCCGCCCGCCGTGCAGGCGTCGCTCGCCGTCCGGGCGGCGAAGGCCGGTAAGGCCCTGCTGCTGGAGAAGCCGCTCGGTGCCGACCTCGCCGCCGCCCGCACGGTCGCCGACGCGGTCGCCGAGCACGGGGTGGTCTCGCAGCTCGTCCTCACCAAGCGCTACCACCCCGCGACCCGTGCCTTCCTCGCCGAAGCGGCCGGCCGCGAGTTCACCGGCGCCCGCTCCTGCTACCTCCACGGGGCGTTCCTCGGCGGCGAGTTCGCCACGTCCTGGCGGCTGGAACACGGCGCGCTGCTCGACCTCGGACCGCACCTGCTGGACCTGCTCGACAGCGCGGTCGCCCCGATCGTCTCCGTGCGCGGGACCGGCGACCCGCGCCGCTGGATCGAGCTGACCTGCGAACACGAGAACGGTGCGGTCAGCCAGGCGTCCCTGTCCGGGAGCGTCCAGCTGCCCCGTGCCCGTACGCGCATCGAACTCTTCGGCGCCGGTGAGGAGTTGGTCTACGACACCGCCGGCATCGACCACGAGGAGTGCTGGCCGGTGCTGCGGCGCGAGTTCGCCGGCGCCGTGCGCACCGGGAGGGGGACCGGCATCGACGCCGCGCGCGGTCTGCGCATTCAGCAACTGCTCGACCAGGCCCGGCCGGACGGCGCCTGACGGCCACGCGAAGGCGGCTCACCGTCGTCGAAGGGATTGTCGTCGCCGAGGGGCACTCCATGTCGGGCGCCCGGCCGGACATGTACGCCCACGCCCCCGGCGACCAGGCGTGCCGACCGCCCGCGTACTGCCGAAGCGGACACCACCGGCGGGCGATGGCCGAGAAAACCGCGAACCGCCCATGAACTCGCCCGGTCGGATGGTGATGTGCGTCCGACACGACCAAGCCCCGCTCGGCGAGTTCCGGCCGGACTCAACCGTCCCACCCCCTCGCGCGGGGTGGGACGGTGTGCGGGGCGGCGACGTTCTGCTTCTGACCGTGACACGGGCGGCGGCTTCGACGGCCCAGGACGGGGCGGCAGACCGGTCGGCCGCCAAGCCCCTTTGGCCGCTCAGGAGTTGTACGTTCCCTGGGCCCGCTCCAGGCCGTCCGCGAGCAGGGACTCCACCGCGTCCGCAGCCCGGTCCACCAGGTAGGCCAGTTCCTTGCGTTCGGTGGAGGAGAAGTCCTTCAGTACGAAGTCCGCGACCTGCATCCGGCCCGGCGGCCGGCCGATGCCGAAGCGCACCCGGTGGTACTCGGCGCCCATCGACTTCGTCATCGACTTCAGGCCGTTGTGCCCGTTGTCGCCGCCGCCCAGTTTCAGCCGCAGCGCGCCGAAGTCGACGTCCAGCTCGTCGTGGATCGCGACGACGTGGTCGGTCGGCACCTTGTAGAAGTCGCGCAGCGCCGTCACCGGACCGCCCGACAGGTTCATGTACGACTGCGGCTTCGCGAGGATCACCCGCCGGTTCGCCGGTCCGGGCGGGCCGATGCGGCCCTCCAGCACCTGCGCCTGCGCCTTCTGCGCCCGCTTGAACTTCCCGCCGATCCGCTCCGCCAGCAGGTCGGCGACCATGAAGCCGACGTTGTGCCGGTTCGCGGTGTACTCGGGGCCGGGATTGCCGAGACCCACGATGAGCCAGGGGTCGGTGACGTCGGACATCTGCGCGCTGTCTCCTCGGATGCGGGCCGGGCGGGAAAGGCGGCCGGAGGGCGTGGTCACGGGGCCGGTACGGGCTGTACCGGGCTGTACGGGCCTGGAGAAGTGCCCCGCACAGGCCGACGGGGCGGCGGACTCCCCGGAAGGGAGGCCGCCGCCCCGTCAGTCAAGCAGGTCGAACGAGGGCGAGGCTCAGGCCTCGGTGCTCTCGGCCTCGGCGTCGGCGGCCGGCTCCTCGGCCTGCGCGGCGACGACCTGGAGCACGATGGCGTCCTCGTCACCGGAGAGCACGGAGCCCTTCGGCAGCGTGATGTCCTTGGCGAGGATCGAGTCACCCGCGGACAGGCCGGCGACGGAGACCGTCACGGACTCGGGGATGTGGGTGGCCTCGGCCTCGACGCTCAGGGTGTTCTGGACGAACTCCAGCAGGAAGGCGCCCGGGGCCAGGTCGCCCTCGGTCTCGACGGCGATCTCGACGTTGACCTTCTCGCCGCGCTTGACGGTCAGCAGGTCGACGTGCTCGATGTTGCCCTTGAGGGCGTTGCGCTGCACGGCCTTCGGGATGACGAGCGCGTTCTTGCCGTCGATCTCCAGGCCGATCAGGACGTTCGGCGTGCGGAGCGCGAGCTGGAGCTCGTGGGCCGGCAGGTTGATGTGCACGGCCTCGGCGCCGTGGCCGTAGACGACCGCGGGAACCAGGTTGGCGCGACGGGCGCGGCGGGCGGCACCCTTGCCGAACTCGGAACGGGCTTCGACGGCGAGGTTGATCTGGTCGGCCATGGCTGCACTCCTCGTGAGGTGACGAAAGACGGACTGGTCACCCGGCCACGACTTGATGGCCTGCTACGAAGAGCGCGTCGATAACGGACCGCCGTACATGAGTACGGCCTCCCTCGCCGAGCAACTCCGTGAGTCTACCCGGCGGGGAGGCCGTCCCCCAAGTGGATCATTTCCGCCCGCACCAGCGCCCCGCTGACCTGCGGGTTACTCGTGCAACGTGGCGGAACGGTGTGCGGCGGTCGGACCGCTCGCACGGGTGGCGACGGTCAGTGCTCGTCGCTCTCGAACAGGCTGGTGACCGAACCGTCCTCGAAGACCTCGCGCACCGCGCGCGCGATCGTCGGGGCGATGGAGAGCACCGTGATCTTGTCGAGCTCCAGCTCGCCCGGGGTCGGCAGGGTGTCCGTGAAGACGAACTCGCTGACCTTGGAGTTCTTCAGGCGGTCCGCGGCGGGACCCGAGAGGACACCGTGGGTGGCCGTCACTATGACGTCCTCGGCACCGTGCGCGAACAGGGCGTCGGCGGCGGCGCAGATCGTGCCACCGGTGTCGATCATGTCGTCGACCAGGACACAGACCCGGCCCTCGACGTTGCCGACGACCTCGTGGACGCTGACCTGGTTCGGAACGTCCTTGTCGCGGCGCTTGTGCACGATCGCCAGCGGGGCGTCCAGACGGTCGCACCAGCGGTCGGCGACGCGGACGCGGCCGGCGTCCGGGGAGACGATCGTCAGCTTCGAGCGGTCGACCTTGGCACCGACGTAGTCGGCGAGGATCGGCAGCGCGAAGAGGTGGTCGACCGGGCCGTCGAAGAAGCCCTGGATCTGGTCGGTGTGCAGGTCGACGGTGAGGATGCGGTCGGCACCCGCCGTCTTCATCAGGTCCGCGACCAGACGGGCCGAGATCGGCTCGCGACCGCGGTGCTTCTTGTCCTGGCGGGCGTAGCCGTAGAACGGCACGATCACCGTCACCGAACGTGCCGAGGCGCGCTTGAGCGCGTCCAGCATGATCAGCTGCTCCATGATCCACTTGTTGATCGGAGCCGTGTGGCTCTGGATCAGGAAGCAGTCGGCGCCGCGGGCGGACTCCTGGAAGCGGACGTAGATCTCACCGTTGGCGAAATCGAAGGCCTTCGTCGGCACGAGACCGACACCCAGCTGGTGTGCGACCTCCTCGGCCAGCTCGGGGTGGGCGCGGCCGGAGAAGAGCATGAGTTTCTTCTCGCCGGTCGTCTTGATCCCGGTCACAGCACAGTCTCCTCAGACGTGTTTCTGACCGCTGCACGCATCTGTCCCGATGTGCAACGTGCCAGCCGAAATGGGTGAGCATCTATCACGGTACGCCGAGTCCGGCGCACGTGTTTCCGGTCAGCTTTCGCTGTCGGAATCCTGCGTGGCGGCCAAGGCGGCCTGAGCGGCGGCGCTTCCGGGCCGCTTACGCGCGACCCAACCCTCGATATTCCGCTGCTGGCCCCGGGCGACGGCCAGGGAACCCGCGGGTACATCCTTGGTGATGACCGAGCCCGCGGCGGTGTAAACCCCATCGCCGACCGTGACCGGTGCCACAAACATATTGTCCGAGCCGGTGCGGCAGTGCGAACCGATCGTGGTGTGGTGCTTGGCCACCCCGTCGTAGTTCACGAACACGCTGGCAGCACCGATGTTGCTGTGGTCGCCGATGGTCGCGTCGCCCACGTACGACAGGTGGGGGACCTTGGTCCCCTCGCCGATCGTGGCGTTCTTCATCTCGACGTACGTACCGGCCTTCGCCTTCGCGCCGAGCTTCGTGCCGGGCCGCAGGTAGGCGTACGGGCCCACGGTGGCGCCGGGGCCGATCTCGGCGCTGTCGGAGACCGTGTTGTCCACCCGGGCGCCCTCGTGGACGACGGTGTCCTTCAGCCGGGAGTTCGGGCCGACCTCGGCGTCCTCGGCGACGTGGGTGTTCCCGAGCAGCTGCGTACCGGGGTGCACCACCGCGTCCTGGCCGAAGGTGACCGTCACGTCGACCAGCGTCGAAGCCGGGTCCACGATCGTCACGCCCGCCAGCATGGCCTGCTCCAGCAGCCGCTGGTTGAGCAGACGACGGGCCTCGGCGAGCTGCACGCGGTTGTTGATGCCGAGGATCTCCCGGTGGTCCCCGGCGACCGAGGCGCCGACGCGGTGGCCGGCCTCGCGCACGATCGACAGCACGTCGGTGAGGTACTCCTCGCCCTGGCTGTTGTCGGAGCGCAGCTTGCCGAGCGCGTCCGCGAGCAGCCGGCCGTCGAAGGCGAAGACCCCGGAGTTGATCTCCCGGATCGCGTGCTGGGACGGGCTCGCGTCCTTGTGTTCGACGATCTCGGTGACCGCGCCGGTGACGGCGTCGCGCACGATCCGGCCGTACCCGGTGGAGTCCGGGACCTCGGCGGTGAGCACGGTGACGGCGTTGCCGTCCGAGGTGTGGGTGGCGGCGAGCGCGCCGAGCGTCGCACCGGTGAGCAGCGGGGTGTCGCCGCAGACGACGATCACGGTGCCCTCGACGCCGCCGAGCTCCTGGAGCCCGATGCGGGTGGCGTGCCCGGTGCCGTTCTGCTCGGCCTGGAAGGCGGTGCGCACGCCCGCGTCCGTCGTTCCGAGGTGCGCGACGACCTCCTCGCCGGCGTGCCCGACCACCACGACGAGGTGTTCCGGTTCGAGTTCGCGGGCGGCGGCGACGACGTGCCCGACGAGCGAGCGCCCGGCGACCTCGTGGAGGACCTTGGGCGTCTTCGACTTCATGCGGGTGCCTCCACCCGCTGCGAGGACGACGACTGCTGCGGGGCTGTTGGCGCTCACGGATGTGCCCTTCGGCTTTCGGGTGCGGTCACCCGCAGGATACCGGGGGTGCACGTACCGGAAACGGGCGCGGGCCCCGACCGGTGAGGTCGGGGTGAAGCCCTCCGCCGCCTTGCCGCGGCAGGCGTCATCGTGAAGATCGCCCAGAAGAGCGCCACCTACCGACTCGCCGAGCGGTGAGCGCACCTC
>NZ_JBSFVR010000110.1:0-21235 GCF_053592415.1 Streptomyces sp. NPDC002690
CGGACCCGGGAGGGCTGCCGGGCCGCGCCGCGAAGGTCAGCCTTCGAGCGAGGTCATGACGTGCTTGATCCGGGTGTAGTCCTCGAAGCCGTATCCCGAGAGGTCCTTGCCGTAGCCGGACTTCTTGAACCCGCCGTGCGGCATCTCGGCGACCAGTGCCATGTGGCTGTTGACCCACACGCAGCCGAAGTCGAGGTTCTTCGACATCCGCATCGCGCGGGCGTGGTCCTTGGTCCACACCGAGGAGGCGAGCGCGTACTCGACGCCGTTGGCGAACTCCAGGGCCTGGGCCTCGTCGGTGAAGGACTGCACGGTGATGACCGGGCCGAAGACCTCGTTCTGGACGATCTCGTCGTCCTGGCGAAGACCGGAGACGACGGTCGGCGCCCAGAAGTAGCCCGTGTCACCGACCCGGTGGCCGCCCGCCTCGACCGTGGCGTGCGCCGGGAGACGGTCGATGAACCCGCTGACCTGGGCGAGCTGGCCGGCGTTGTTGAGGGGGCCGTACAGCACGTCCTCGTCGTCCGGCAGGCCCGTCTTCGTGCCCTTGGCCGCTGCCGCCAGGGCCGCCACGAACGTGTCGTGCACGGATTCGTGGACGAGCACCCGGGTGGCCGCCGTACAGTCCTGGCCGGCGTTGAAGAAGCCGCCCACGATCAGGTCCTCGACGGCCTTCTCCAGGTCCGCGTCCTCGAAGACGACTGCGGGAGCCTTGCCGCCGAGCTCCAGGTGGACGCGCTTGACGTCCTTGGCCGCCGAAGCGGCGACCTGCATGCCCGCCCGGACGGAACCGGTGATCGAGGCCATCGCGGGCGTCGGGTGCTCCACCATCATGCGGCCGGTCTCCCGGTCGCCGCAGACGACGTTGAAAACACCGAGCGGCAGGTCCATCCCGGCCAGCACGCCGCCGATGATCTCGGCGATCAGCGCGGTCGAAGCGGGGGTGGTGTCGGAGGGCTTGATCACGACGGCGTTGCCCGCGGCGAGCGCCGGGGCGAACTTCCAGACCGCCATCAGCAGCGGGTAGTTCCAGGGGGCGACCTGGGCGCAGACGCCGACCGGCTCGCGCCGGATGAGGGAGGTCATGCCCTCCATGTACTCGCCGGCCGAGCGGCCCTCCAGCATCCGCGCGGCGCCCGCGAAGAAGCGGACCTGGTCGATGGCGGGGTCGAGTTCCTCGCTCCGCGTCAGGTGGAGCGGCTTGCCGGTGTCGCGGCTCTCGGCGGCGACGAGCTCGTCGGCCCGCGCCTCCATCGCGTCGGCGATCTTGAGCAGCGCGCGCTGACGCACGGCGGGGGTGGTGTCGCGCCACACCGGGAATGCCGCGGCGGCCGCCGCCATGGCGGCGTCGACGTCCGCCTGGCCGGAGAGGGGCGAGGTCGCGTAGACGTCACCGGTGGTGGGGTCCACCACGTCGAGGGTGCGACCGTCGGCGGCGTCCACGGATACGCCGTCGATGTAGTTGCGGAACGTGGTGCTCATGGAACGGTTCTCCTGGTCAGACGGTGGTGCGGGCGGACAGGTGCTCGTGGACGGCGGGCCAGCCGCCGTCGGCCGCGCGGGCGAAGACGATGGTCTCGCGCTCCAGCAGCGTCTCCTCGCCCGAGGAGGTGGCGACGCGGGTCTCCACGTCGTGGCTGAAGACCGCGGTGTCCCCGAAGTACTGGATCAGCTGCTCGGTGGAGGTGCAGGCCAGTACGCGGAAGTCGTCCTCGTCCACCCAGCGCTGCCACAGGGCACGGTACTCGGCGGTGGAGGCCAGCCGCTGCGGGGTGGTGTGGAAGACGAAGGTCGCGTCCGGGGCGAAGGCGCCGAAGTAGTCGTCGAGACGGCCCTGCGCGAAGGCCGCGACGAGTGCGTCGGCGGCGGCAGCCACGTCCTCGTGTCCGGAGGTGTCGCTCATGTCGGTTCCTTGTCGTGGGGGGCCTGAGGGCTGGGGCGTGGGGGCTGTACGGGGCCTGCGGGGTCAGCCCGCGGCGGTCGCGATCGCCACCGGTTCCCCGGCCGGACCCGTGATGGGTGTGACCTCGGTGTCGGCGGCCCGGACGAAGCGGGGACCTGCCGGGCCGTAGACCGCGCGGGGCTCGGGGAAGGCCGTGAGCAGCACGAGGTAGATCACCGCGGCAAGGGCGAGGCCGACCGGCAGGGAGATGTCCGTGCCGTTGGCGAGGTCTCCCAGCGGGCCGACGAACTGGCCGGGCAGGTTGGTGAAGAGGAGGGCGACGACGGCGGAGACCAGCCAGGAGGCCATGCCGCGCCAGTTCCAGCCGTGGGCGAACCAGTACCGGCCGCCGCGCTGGCGGCGGTTGAAGACCTGGAGCGCGTCGGGGTCGTACCAGCCGCGCCGGGTGACGTAGCCCAGCGCCATGACGACCATCCACGGGGCGGTGCAGGTGATGATCAGCGTCGCGAAGGTGGAGATGGACTGGGCGAGGTTCAGCGCGAAGCGGCCGACGAAGATGAAGGCGATGGAGAGCGCGCCGATGAAGAAGGTGGCCTGCACGCGGCTGAAGCGCGGGAAGACGCTGGAGAAGTCGAGCCCGGTGCCGTAGAGCGAGGTGGTGCCGGTGGAGAGGCCGCCGATGAGGGCGATCAGGCAGAGCGGCAGGAAGTACCAGCCCGGCGAGATGGCGAGCAGTCCGCCGACGTAGTTGGGGGCGGCCGGGTCGACGTACTTCGCGGCCTTGGAGGCGATGATCGACGCGGTGGCGAGGCCGAAGAGGAACGGCAGCAGGGTGGCGATCTGCGCGAGGAACGCGGCGCCCATCACCCGGCGGCGGGGCGCGCCGGCCGGGATGTAGCGGGACCAGTCGCCGAGGAAGGCGCCGAAGGAGACCGGGTTGGAGAGCACGATCAGTGCCGCGCCGATGAACGACGGCCAGAACAGCGGGTCGGCGGTCGAGGCGAAGGAGCCCGCGTAGCCGGGGTCGAAGTCGCCCCAGAAGGCGAAGGCGCCGAGCACGAAGAGCGCGGAGGCGGCCATCACGGCGATCTTGTTGACCAGCAGCATGAAGCGGAAGCCGTAGACGCAGACGACCAGGACGAGCCCGGCGAAGATCGCGTAGGCGATGCCGTACGACACGTCGGACTCGGGGACGTCGACGAGCCGGTGCGCTCCGCCGACGAGGGCGTCACCGGACGACCAGACCGAGATCGAGAAGAAGGCGACGGCGGTCAGCAGCGAGAGGAAGGAGCCGACGACGCGTCCGTGCACGCCCAGGTGGGCGGAGGAGGAGACGGCGTTGTTGGTTCCGTTGGCCGGGCCGAAGAGCGCCATCGGTGCCAGCAGCAGCGCCCCGGCGACCAGACCGAGGACGGTGGCGGCGAGGCCCTGCCAGAAGGAGAGCCCGAAAAGGATGGGGAAGGCTCCGAGGACGCACGTCGCGAACGTGTTGGCGCCGCCGAAGGCGAGGCGGAACAGATCGATCGGGCGGGCCGTGCGGTCCCCGTCCGGGATCCGCTCGACCCCATAGGTCTCGATTTCGGTGATCGAGCTGGTCACGGGCGTGTCACCTTCCGTTCTTGTCGTGCAGCAGTGACGAGCCCACAGTCTGGCCCCCCGGGTGATCGGCGACAATTGTGTCAGTCACAGAGCGATAGGCTCCCTTCTGTGGCCAGCGACAAACTCACCGTGGAAGATCTCCTCTCATTCCCCGCACTCCAGCTCTCCGTGAAAGCGGGCAGCGCGGGGCTGGGGCGCTCCGTCTCCTGGGCGCACGCCAGCGAGTTGGACGATCCGACGCCCTGGCTGCTGGGGGCCGAGCTGATCATGACGGCGGGGCTGGCGGTCCCGGCCACGGCCGCCGCACAGCGCGCCTACCTCGAACGTCTGGACGACGCCGGTGTCTCCGGCCTCGCGCTCTCCGCGCAGCTGCACATGCCCGTCCTGCACGACGACTTCTTCCGGGCGGCCGAGGAACGGGGCTTCCCGGTGCTGGAAGTACCGCTCTCGGTGCCCTTCATCGCCGTCGCGCAGGAGGTCGCCGCGGCGGTGCAGGAAGACGCCCGGCACCGCCTCGGCGCCCAGCTCCAGGTCTTCGGCTCGCTGCGCTGGCTGGTCGCGGAGGACCTCGACACCCCTACCCTGCTCCGCCGGCTCGAACGCCTCTCCGGGTACGACGTGTACCTCTGCACACCGCAGGGCCGTCCCCTGCTTCCCGGCGTCCCGGTGCCGGACCCGTCGGTGCTGCCGGACTCCGTGGACGCACCGCCGACCGTGCCGGGCGGCTTCGTGCTGCCCGTACCCGCGCCCGGCGGTCCGGCCGGGTTCCTCGTCGCGTACGAGCGCGAGGGCGCCCGGCCCGCCGGGCTCGCGGTGGCCCAGCACATCGCCACCGTGGCCGCGCTGCGGCTCGCGATGGTGCGCAACGAGCGCGAGACGCTCCGCCGGCAGGGTGCGGAGACCCTCGCCGAGCTGCTGCAGGAGGTACTCGACCCGGAGGCGGCCCGCCGCCGGCTCGCCCGGCACGCGATCGAGGGGGACACCGTCCTGATGGTGGTGCGCCACACCACCGACGAGGCGCTCCTGCACGTCCTCGCGGACCAGCCGCATCTGCTGCTCACCCGGGGCGATGACCGCTACGTGCTCGGCGCGCCGGAACTCGCGGAGGCGGTGGGCACCCTGCCGATGGCGGCGACCGGGATGAGCCGCCCCTTCCGGCCGGGCGCGGCACTGAAGGTGGCGCAGCGGGAGGCGGTCTGGGCCGCCTCGAAGGCGGCCGAGTCGGGGCGGCCGGTGGTCCGCTACGGCGACGACCTGACGGGCCGGTGGCTGCCGGACGACCCGGCGGTACTGTCCGCGCTGGTCGAGAACGTACTCGGTGAGGTGCTCAGGTACGACGCCGCCCACGACTCCCAGCTGCTCGTCTCGGTCCGTACGTGGATGGAGCGGGACCGGCGGACCGAGGCCGCCGCCGCCGCGCTGCACATCCACCCCAACACCCTGGCGTACCGGCTCCGCCGCTTCGGGACGCTGGCGGATCGCGACCTGGCGTCCACCGGCGCCCTGTCGGAGGTCTGGCTGGCGATCCAGGCCGCCGGCACGCTGGGGCTCGCCGACCGGACCGTGTGAGCGCACCGGCCGAACGGGCCCGTACGACCGGTGGCACGGCGGCGGCACATGTGTGGACCGGGTGGTTCGCCGGACGCCGGAGGGTCGGACACCGCACAATCCGCAGAAGCACCGTCCGTTCGCGGAGCACCGTCCGTTCACGGAGCACCGTCGGCCCCGCGAAGCACTTCCGCAAGCCCGTCCTCGCCGTCAGGAGTCGTCGTGCGCATGCTCATCAACGTCCCCGAGACCGTGGTCGCCGACGCACTGCGCGGCATCGCCGCCGCCCATCCCGAGCTGAACGTCGACGTCGCCGGCAGGCTGATCGTGCGCCGGGACGCCCCCGTCGCGGGAAAGGTGGCACTGGTGTCCGGCGGCGGGTCGGGGCACGAACCGCTGCACGCGGGGTTCGTCGGCCCGGGGATGCTGTCGGCCGCGTGCGCCGGGGAGGTCTTCACCTCGCCGGTGCCCGATCAGATGGTACGGGCCGCGGCGGCCGTGGACAGCGGCGCCGGAGTCCTCTTCGTCGTCAAGAACTACACCGGGGACGTGCTGAACTTCGAGATGGCCGCCGAGCTCGCCGAGGAGGAGGGCATCCGGGTCGAACAGGTGCTGGTGGACGACGACGTGGCGGTCGCGGACAGCACGTTCACGGCCGGACGGCGGGGCACCGGCGCGGCCCTCTTCGTCGAGAAGATCGCCGGGGCTCTGGCCGACGAGCGGGCTCCACTGGAGCGGGTGGCGGAGGTGGCCCGCAGGGTCAACGCGAACTGCCGCAGTTTCGGCGTCGCGCTGAGCGCCGTCACCACCCCGGCCAAGGGCTCCCCGACCTTCGATCTCCCGCACGGTGAGCTGGAGTTGGGCATCGGCATCCACGGTGAGCCGGGCCGCGAGCGGCGGCCGATGATGACGTCCGGGGAGATCGCCGACTTCGCGGTGCACGCGGTGCTGGAGGATCTGCGTCCCACCGGGCCGGTGCTCGCCCTGGTCAACGGCATGGGCGCGACACCCCTGTTGGAGCTGTACGGCTTCAACGCGGAGGTACACCGGGTACTTTCCGAGCGCCGGGTACCGGTGGCCCGTACGCTCGTGGGGAATTACGTGACCTCGCTGGACATGGCCGGCTGCTCGGTGACGCTCTGCCGCGTCGACGAGGAACTGCTGCGGCTCTGGGACGCTCCGGTGCGTACGGCCGCGCTCCGCTGGGGCCGCTGAGCGCGGGAGCCCGTACACCGCCGGGGCGCCCACCGACCGCACCGACGGGCGCCCCGGGCGCCCCGCACTCCGGACAGGAGACCCTGTGCTCGACGCCGATTTCTTCCACCGCTGGCTGGCCGCGACCGCGACCGCCGTCGACCGTGAGGCCGACCGGCTCACGGAACTGGACTCCGCGATCGGGGACGCCGACCACGGCAGCAATCTGCGGCGCGGCTTCGCCGCGGTGACCGCCGCTCTGGACGAGGAGGGTCCCTCCACCCCGGGGGAAGTACTGGGCCTGGCCGGTCGGACGCTGATCTCGACCGTGGGGGGAGCCTCCGGCCCGCTCTACGGAACGCTGCTGCGGCGCACGGCCAAGGCGCTCGGCACGGGAACCGAGGTGAGCGCGGATCAGCTGCGGCTCGCGTTGGCGGACGGCGTCGACGCGGTCGGCCGGCTCGGTGGGGCGCGGCCCGGTGACCAGACGATGATCGACGCCTTGGTGCCCGCCGTCGCGGCCCTGGAGGAGTCGTTCGCGGCAGCGGCCGGGGCCGCGCTGGCGGGGGCCGAGGGGACGGTGCCGATGCGGGCCCGCAAGGGCAGGGCGAGCTATCTCGGTGAACGCAGCATCGGCCATCAGGACCCCGGGGCCGCCTCGGCGGCGCTGCTGATGGCCGCGCTCGCCGAAACGGCGGCGACGGACGGCGGTGCCCGGTGAGCGGGGCGGGGCAGGTCGGCATCGTGCTGGTCTCGCACAGCGGGCCGGTGGCCGAGTCCGTGGCCGCCCTGGCGCGCGGCCTCGCCGCGGGAGGCGCCACGGCCCCCGTCGTCGCCGCCGGGGGTATGCCGGACGGCGGGCTCGGCACCAGCTCCGGGCTGATCGCCCGCGCGGCGCGGTCGGTAGACGCCGGCGCGGGGGTGGCGGTGCTCGTGGATCTCGGCGGCGCCCTGCTCACCGTCAAGGCGATGCTCGCCGACGGCGACGAACTCCCGCACGGCACGGAGCTGTTGGATGCGCCGTTCGTGGAGGGTGCGGTCGCCGCCGTCGTCACGGCCTCCGCCGGGGGCGACCTGGCGGCAGTTCGGGCGGCGGCTGCCGAGGCGTACGAGTACCGCAAGGTCTGAACGGCGGCCAACGCGGTACGACTGCCGCAAAGGTCGACCGGCAGGTGCGGGGAAGGCCCCGCACCCGCCGGTCCCCCGGGTCAAGCCGCCGGCCGCCCGGCCTCCTCCGCGGCGATCGTGACGCGGGCGCTGCGGGTGACGCCGTTCACGGTCACCGCGAGGGTGACGGTGCCCGGCCGCAGGGCGGTCAGCGTGCCGGTGGCGGGGTCGAGGAAGGCGACGGGTCTGCCACGCGCTCCTGCGGTGTCCCCGATCCGCAGGTTCGGCGACCCCGTCCAGTCGGCGCTGACCGGGAAGGCGACCGGTACCTGGCGCGTGCCCTGGGTGATCCGCGCGGACACCTCGGCCCGGTCCCCCGGAGCGAGCGCGGCGGGGGCGTCGAGGGTGAGGTCGTCGACGTGGGCCCGGGTCTGTACGGAGATCCAGTCGGGCCCGCCCGACCAGGGACGCTGCCGGGCGGTCGCCCGCTCGGCGGGGGTGACCCGGTCCGTGCCGACCAGGCTCCAGCCGGTGAACCCGCCCTCGCCCACCGGGCCGGAGGGGGTCTTGCCCGAGTTGCCGTTGACGAGGTAGGGCACGCCGTCGACGTGCGAGGCGTCGAACACCCCGACGTGCCCGCCGATGAAGGCGGCCCCCTTGCCGGTCGTACGGCGGAACCCGGCGAGCCACTCCTCCACGAGGGCCGCCTCCTTGCGGTCGCCCAGCTGACTGGCTTTCTGAACGGTGGGGTCGCGCGGAGGTACGTGCTCGATCAGCACGACGGAACCGATGGCCGGGTCGTTGGCCGCCGCGTCCAGCTGTTCGCGGAACTCGCGGATCTGGGCGTACCCGCCGCCCCGCAGGCTCAGGCTGGAGGTGTCGAGGGTGATGAAGCGGGTGCCGGCGTGGTCGAACGTGCGGTGGGCCGGGCCGAACCGGTCGGTGAAGGCGCCGATCGAGCCGCCCATCACCTCGTGGTTGCCCGGTACGTAGGTCCAGGGCAGGTCGTCGCCGAGTTCCTCGTCCAGGACCTGGCGGGCGAAGTCGAGGTCGGCGGGCGCCCCCTCGTCCACCAGGTCACCGTCGATGACGAGGAAGTCCGGGTGCGCGGCCTTGATCTCGCGCAGGGTGCGCCGGGCCTGGGCGACGATCGCGCTGCCGGGGTCACGGGCGACGAACTGCGCGTCGGACATCACCGCGAACCGGGATGCGCGGCCCTCGGTGCCGGCCGCCGTGTCGATCAGCGGGTCGGCCGTCGGCTCCTGGGCGGGCAGGTCGGCGGCCGGTACGACCTGGGCGACGAGGTCGTCGATGACGATCCCGCCGGTGTACTGCGCAATGGCGGCGGTCTCGGCCAGGTAGAACCGGTACACGGAGAGCGGCGCCGGGGCTCCGGCGGGCACCGCGAAGGTGACCTGCCGCCAGCCGGTCCAGGTGACGTACGGGCCGCGGAGCAGTTGGTCCGATCCCGCGGCGTCCTTGAGGTGGAGCGTGGGCCAGGCGCCCTTGCCGTCCCCGTTGATCCAGAGGGTGAAGGACTGCGGACGGCCCGGGACCGCTACCGGCTGCGGCGGGGCGGCGTAGGCGGCGCGGGTCGCGGTGGACCGGGTGAAGTCGTAGGTGAGCTTCAGCCCGGTGCCGGTGTGGCCGTCCTCGGTCGCGGCCAGTGAGCCCTCGGCGCGGGCCTGGCTGAACTTCCAGCCGGCCGCGTCCTCGAAGCCGGACACCGCCTGGTCGGCGAGGCCGACCGTGACGGCCAGCGCGGTGGTGGTGCCGTGGACCGAGGCGGTGACGAGGCCCGCCGCGCCCTGGCCGGCGCGGGCGGTGACGGTGAAGGAGCCCCGCCCGTCGTCCCGGACGTCGAAGAGGGCGTGGTCGTACCCGAGGGTCACGTCACGGGGTTCGACCGGGGCGCTGTCGCCATGGGCGTCGGAGCCGACGATGCCGAAGGTGCCGGTGGCGCCTTCGCCCGTGAGACCGAGGCGCTCGGTGGTGGGGCTCACGCGCTCCAGTGCGTCGAGCACGGTGAGCCGGACCGAGCCCCGGGCCTTCCCGCGCTCGGCGACGACCTCGGCCGTGCCGCCGTGCCGGGCGGTGAACAGGCCGCGCGCGTCGACGGTCCCGACGCCGGGGGCGGTGGTGCGCCAGTGCGGGGCGCCTGCCGCCGGGCCGTACGTCTCGTCGTACCCGGCGGCGGTCAGGGCCCGGGTGAGGCCGGGGAAGACCCGGTCGGGGTGCCCGCCGGCGACGGGGTCGTCCCCCGGCGCGGCGGCCGGGGACGTGCGGGTCCGAACCCAGTAGCCGTCGAGGGCGCCGCTGCCGTCCGGCACGGTGAGGGCGAGGCCGTTGGGTACGGTGCGTTCGCTGCCGTCGGAGGGGCTGTTCTCCACCTGGAGGGTGTCGCTGCCGGGTTCGCGCGCGACCAGGGTGGAGGAGCCGCCGCCGTCCAGGTTGAGCGCGCTGAAGGCACCGGCCTCGCGCATCATCCGGCCGAGTTCGGTGAGGGTCACCCCGCCGCTGTCGGCCTGCCTGCCGTCCACGGTCAGCACGTGCATGGTCCGGCCGTCCCGGGAGAACCCGACCGCGGTACGGGGCGCCGCGGTGTTGTTGCTCTCGCCGTCGTGGTTCTGCTCGACGCCGTCCACCACGAGCGGTTCGCGCCCGCCGACCGCGGTGCGCGGCAGCGGCCCGTCGTCGCCGGTGCGCGCCCGGTACGTCAGCCCGACCGGGTCGCCCGGCCGCAGCGCCGTCAGGAGTTCCGCCCCCGCCTCACGCCCGACCAGGACGGTGGTGTCCTCGGGGACGGGCCCGCTGCCGGGTGCCGACGACACGGAGACCACCCGGCCGTCCCGTACGAGGGCCTCGGCGACCGGCCGAGCCGCGTCCACGGTCAGCGCGCGGTCCGCGTCGCCCCAGGCGGAGGTGTACGCGCCCACCGAGCCGGCGGGGACGTTGGCGGCGTTATAGGCGCCGAGTGGACGGTCGCCGGAGGGCAGGGTGAGGGTGCCCTCGAAGTACAGGTCCAGGATTCGCCCGGCGTTCTCCGCGCCGATGGAGACCGCGCGGGAGGAGCCCGCGGCCGGCGAATGGTCGAGGACGCCGTCCCGGACACCGGGTCCCTGGGGTGCGCCGGTCTCGTTGATGTCGAAGAAGTCGGCGTTGACGGCGGCGACGGTGCGGCGGCCCGCTCCGGCGTCGTGGCCGGCGGCCAGCTCGGAGACCGTACGCCGGTCGCTGACCTTCCCGGTGGAAAGGTAGTCGGCGCGGACGTTCTCGCGCAGGTCCACGGTGAGCGCGTCGACGCGGAGCCACTTGTCGGCTTCGAGCCGGTCGTACGAAGTGAGGCCGACGCCGGGTGCGACGGGCCGGGTGGTGCGGGCGGTCTCGATGCCGTGGTCGTCGATGACGGGGTCGGCGGAGCGCCCGGCGCCTGCCGGTGCGCTCGCCCCCGGCGGGGCCACCGGTTTCAGTGCCTCGGCCGCGTTGCGCGGGTGGGGATCGGGGGTCGTGTCGGCGGCGGCGGGGGAAACGGCCCCCACCACGACACCGCAGACGGTGGCGAACAGCACGAACGCCCGCGCGGAGCGGACGGCGGTCCCTGGACGTCGACGCACAAGTCCTCCTGCTGAAAGGCGGGCTGGACGGTTCATCAGCGCCTGGGCGGGTCGCGGACGTCGCGCCGTCCGTCCGGAGGGCGGGCGGGACTTCCGGAACACGCTCTGGTGGCGGACAGCATGCCGGGGGCGCCCGGGCGGCGCCAGGGGGCGGGAGTGACGGCGGGGACAACAGCGTACGACCGGGGCACGTCGGCGCCGGGTTCGCGACGCGGCGCCGGCGCCCGCGTCCCACGGACCGCGCGACCGGCCGATTCCGGGACGCCCGGTATGCCCGAACCGGTGGCGACGGAAGCGCGGTGTACGGAGAATTGACGACATGTCGATGAGCAAGCGCAGTGCGGGGGTCCTTCTCTACCGGACCGGGACCGGGACGGACGAGAGAGGTGTGGAGGTGCTGCTCGGGCACATGGGAGGCCCGTTCTGGGCCGGGCGGGAGGACGCCGCGTGGTCGATCCCCAAGGGGGAGTACGAGCCGGGCGAGGCGGCGGAGACGGCGGCCCGCCGGGAGTTCGAGGAGGAGGTCGGACTGCCGGTACCGGACGGCTTCTGGGTGCCGCTCGGCCAGTCCCGCCAGGCGAGCGGCAAGACGGTGGTCATCTGGGCGGTGGAGGGCGAGGTGGACACGGCCGAGGCGGTGTACGGCACCTTCGCCATGGAGTGGCCGAGGGGCTCCGGGGTGGTCCAGGAGTTCCCCGAGATCGACCGGGTCGCCTGGTGCACCCCGGAGCAGGCGGCGTCCCGTCTGGTGACCGGTCAGCGGGTCTTCGTGGAAAGGCTGCTGGCGCACCTGGGGCGGTAGGCGGTGTCCGGCACGGCTCGGGCGGGTCCCGGCCGCCGCCCGGTCAGGCCCCGATGGGACGTCCGTCGCACAGTTCCAGCACGTCCCCGGTGAACCGGCGGCGAAAAGCCCGGTCGTGGGAGACCACCACGACCGCTCCCTCGTACTCGGCGAGCGCGGCCTCCAACTCCTCGACCAGGTCGAGGGCGATGTGGTTGGTCGGTTCGTCCAGGACGAGAACGTCGGCGGGCCGGGTCACCAATCGGGCGAGGGCGAGTCTGCGCTGCTGGCCTACGGAGAGGTCGCACACCGCGACGCCGAGATCCTCGGCGCGGAACAGTCCGAGGGCGAGCAGGTCCGCCGCGTACGCCTCGGGCGCGCCGGGCCGGCCCGCCGCGTAGGTGGCGAGGAGCGAGCGGCGGGTCAGCCTGGCCGGCAGGTCCTGGGGGAGGTATCCGACGCGTCCGCGCCGGGCGACCGTCCCGGAGTCGGGGGCGAGGTCACCCGCGAGCACCCTGAGCAGGGTGGTCTTGCCCGCCCCGTTCGGGCCGGCGACCAGGAGACGCTGCCCGGGCAGCACGTCGAGCGCGGGCAGACGCAGCCGCTCCCCCACCGAGACGGACTCCAGCGCGAGGACGGGTGCCGGGGCGCCGATGGCGGCGGTGGCGGCCGTCGCGGCCGTCGCGGCCGTCGCGGCCGTCGCGAGAGAAAGCCCCACGGTGAATCGCAGGGGCTCCGGCGGCGGCGGTACGGGGGCGGCGAGCAGCGCGTCCCGGCGCGTGCGCGCGGCCCTGACCCGGCCGGAGAGTTTGGTGTCGTGCGAGCGGCGGTGCTTGCCGAAGCCCTCACCCGGGTCCTTGCCCGTGGACCCGAGCCGTCGGCCGGCGGTTTCCACCAGCTCTTCGGTCCTGGCGAGATCGGTGAGCCACTGCTGGTGCTCCTGCGCCCATCGGCGCCGCCCTGCGGCCTTCGCCGTCCGGTAGCCCTCCCAGCCGTCGCCGTGACGGGTGACGCCGCGCCGATCACGGTCCACCTCCAGGATGACCGTGGTGGTGGCCTCCAGGAACGCACGGTCGTGGGTGACCACGACGAGGGTGCCCCGGTGGGCGCGCAGGTGGTCCTCCAGCCAGCGCACGGCGGGCACGTCGAGGTGGTTGGTCGGCTCGTCGAGCAGGAGTGACTCAGGTGCGGCGGCCAGCACACAGGCGAGCGCCAGTCGGGACTGTTCGCCGCCGGAGAGGGTGACCAGGGGACGGTCACGGGTGAGGTGCGCGAGTCCGAGGCCGTGCAGCGCCGCGTCGGTGCGGGCGTCGGCTTCGTACCCGCCGCGGTCCTGATAGGTCGTCAGCAGGTCCCCGTAGGCGTCGAGGTCCGCCGCCCCCGGGGCGGGTCCGGACAGCCGGGCCTCGGCTTCGCGCATCCTGTGCTCCAGGTCGCGGAGTTCGGCGAGGGCTGTGTCGACGGCGTCCTGCACGGTCTGGTGCGGGGCGAGGCCGAGGGTCTGGGCGAGGTGACCGACACCGTCGGGAAACCGGGTGACGACCTCTCCGGTGTCCGGGGCCTCGGCGCCGGACATGAGCCGGAGCAGGGTCGATTTGCCGGAGCCGTTCTCGCCGATCACGGCGACGTGTTCGCCGGGCCCGACGGTGAGGGTGACGCCCGCCAGGACGGCCCGGTCGCCGTAGGCCAGCGTGACGTCCCGGAGGGTGATCTGTGAGCGGTCGCGCGATGCGGGCATGGGTGTGTTCCTGGTGCGTTCGCTGAGGGGCCCGGGTGCGCGCCTCGTGGACGGGCTTGCGTCGGGCATGGATTCCGGCCGGCGGGAGGTGACCGGGCAGCGCGCTCGGCGCGGGGCCGCGGCGGTCCTCGCCGGTGCCGGATCAGCGGAAGTAGTGGTACGAACCCATGGTGCGAGTGTAGGGGGAACCGAGCGGATGTCCCACCGAATATGGCGTCCCGCCTCGTTCAGCCGCGCCCCGGGTCCGTGGCCGGCAGGCGGATGACGGCCCGGCCGCCGTCCAGGTCCACGGTGGACCGGTGCGGCGGGGCGCCGTCCTCCTCGTCGTCGCGCAGCAGCAGGGCGCCGGCGCGTTCCTTGAGTTCGCTCTGTTTGCCGGGCGAGAAGGTGGCGTGCAGCTGCTCGAACCCGGTCGCGGAGACCTGTCCCTGCCGGGCACTGTTCCGCCAGGGCAGCACACCGGCGCGCGAGAAGCGCAGCATCAGCTGGTCGACGAAGGCGAGCACGGTCAGACCGACCACGAGGGTGGGGAGCGTGAGCAGCGCGGCGAATCCCATGGCCTCAGCATGACGGGGGTGTGGGGCCGGAGCGCGCGGGATGTGCCGCCGGCCCTGGCTGCGGGCGTGTTTACGGTGTTCCGTGAACGTTGACGATCTTGAGTGGCAGTACCGTCACCTCGGCGGAGTCTTCCCACGGACGGTGGAGTCCCTTCTTGCGAACGGACACCTGGATCTGGTGGTGCGAGCCGCCCGTGAACGCGGGGACTGGTTCTGTGCCCGTGCGGCGGCGCGCGAGTTGTGTGCGACGGAGGACTTCGAGCGGGCCTGGGGCGTGATGAAGCCGTTCACCGAGAGCGGCTGGCCGCCCGCGCTCTCGGCGGGCGCCGACATCCTGCTCCGATGGGGGCGGGTCGAGGAAGCACTGGCGCGGGTGCTCCCGGACGGAGCCGCACAGGACGTGCCCGGGGCGTGTCAGGTCTACGCCGAGGTGCTGGTCGCGGCGGGGCGGGTGGACGAGGCGATCACCGTGCTGGAACCTCACCTGGCAGAGGGACGACTGCTGTCGTCGCTGGTGAGGATGACCGAAGGGCAGGGGCGGGACGACCGGATCCTGCGCCTGCTCACCACGCTCGTGGACAAGGCCGGGCAGGACCGGGCCGTAGGCATGTCGGACCCGCTGTGGGCAGTACCGCTGTTGCGGGCCCAGGTTCTGGAGAGGTCGGGGCGGGTGGACGAGGCGGTCCGTGTCCTTGGCGCCGCCATGGCCGGAGACCGGGTCGGCTGCGGGAATACGGCGGAGGGCCTCGCGGAACTCCTCGCCCGGCACGGACGGATCGAGGATCTGCGTCAGTCGGTCGCGGCCGGGCATGGCCGCTGGGCCTGTCAGCCTTTGGTGACGGCCCTGGAAGGCAGCGGAAGGGCTGACGAAGCCGAGGCGATGCTGCGTGAGTGGATCGGGGCCGGGGGCGCCGAGTACCCGGGTGGGCTTCAGTCACTCCTCATGGAGCTGCTGGCCCGGCAGGGCAGGACCGATGACGCCGTGGAATCGGTGCGGTCCACGTTCGAGGACGTGTGGGAGGGGCTGCTGCAACCGGCGGCACTCATGCTCGCCGAGCACGGGCTCCACGATCGGGCACTGGAGCTCCTGGAGGAACGCACTCCGGAGTTCCTCGCGGAGAGCGCGCACTGGGTTCCGTCCACCAGGTGGTGGCTGATGGGAGAGTCGGGGCGCTGTGCCGAGGCCATCGCCGAGGTCGAGGCGGCGTCCGGGCTGGAGCCCGGTGAGCGGGACACCACCGTCGCCCAGCTGCTGGTCCGGGACGGCCGCGCGGACGAGGCGATCGCGCTCCTCGGAACATCCACCAGAAGTTTCGACATCGCTTCCCTCGCCGACCTGCTGATCGAACAGCACCGCCCCGCCGAGGCCCTCGCGGCCATCCCCGGCGTCGCCGCCCAGCGAAGGGAGGAGGACAGCCGTTGGCGTGCCTTCCGGCGTGAGGCGGATCCTGGCGAGCGCGCCGCCGGGCTTTCCCCGTAGAGGCACGCCGCAGCCGGACGGGCGCCGCACGACGAGCCGGGGTGGGCCCGGAGGCGGTCTCGGCGCTGTGTTCCGTGTTCCGGCGGCTGCTTCGGGGACACCGTCGCCCTGCCTGCCGGCGAAGGTCCGCTTCGCGTCCCGGACACGCCGACGCGGGCCGTCGCCGTGGTTCGGCGGCCCGCGTCGGGTTGCTCCGTACTCGTACGAGCCTCGTACGAGCGACGAAGGGACCGGGTCCCGCCCGTCCCGGGGGGAGGGCGGGCGGGACCCGGGGTGTGTGTCAGCCGTTGGGCAGGATGACCGCCCGGCCGTTGATCTTGCCGTCGTGCAGGCGCTCGTAGGCGAGCGGCGCCTCGTCGATGGAGAACGTCTCGACGTGGACGTCGACGGCGCCCGCGTGGGCCAGCTCGATGACCTCGGCGAGTTCCTTGCGGGAGCCCCAGTACGGCGCGGTGACCGAGGTGGCGAACGGCAGCACCCCGAAGCCGACGGGCAGGAGACCGCCGCCGATGCCGACGATGGTGACGTCGCTGTCGACCGAGGCGACCGCTCCGGCGGTCTTCACGGTGGCGTCGACGCCGACGAAGTCCAGCACGACCTTGGCGCCGGTCCCGCCGGTGAGCTCGCGCACCTTGGCGGCGGCGTTCTCGTCGGACAGGACGGTTTCGTGTGCGCCGACCTTGCGGGCCAGCTCCAGCTTCTCCTCGGTGACGTCGAGGGCGACAACCTTGACGGCGGTCATGGCGCGCAGCAGCTGGATGGCCACGTGGCCGAGGCCGCCGGTGCCGATGACGACGGCCGTGGCGCCGGGCACCAGCTTGGGCAGCGAGCGCTTGATCGCGTGGTACGGCGTGAGTCCGGCGTCGGTCAGCGACACGGTCTTGACCGGGTCGAGGTCGCCGATCTGGACCAGGTGTCGGGCGTTGTCGACGATCATGTACTCGGCCATGGCGCCGGGGTTTCCGAGCCCGGGCGGCATGATGCCGAGCTCGTCGGCGCGCAGGCAGTAGTTCTCCCGGCCCTCGGCGCAGTTCACGCAGGTGCCGCAGCCCCAGGGGCCGTAGACGGCGACGTTGTCGCCGACGGCGACGCCCTCGGCGCCGTCGCCCAGCTCGACCACGGTGCCGACGCCCTCGTGGCCGAGGGTGAGCGGCAGCGGGTAGGTGAGCTGCTCGGCGGACCAGCTCATCACGGCGATGTCGGAGTGGCAGACACCGGCCGCGGTGACCTTCAGCAGGATCTGCCCCGGTCCGGGGACGGGCTTCGGAATCTCTACGACCTCGGGTGCCGCGCCGACGGTGCGGTACTGAACTGCCTTCATGGTTCTCCCTCTGTTCTGTACCGGGCCCGCCGCCGGCCCGGCCGGGTCTCGGCCGGTCTCCCGGTGGCGTGCCTCTTTGGATCTGCTCCCCCGTCGCCCCGGGGTCTCCGGGGCAGGGCGGTCAGGAGGCGGAGTAGCCGCCGTCGACCAGGTGGTAGCTGCCGTGGACGAAGGAGGCGCGGTCGGAGAGCAGGAACGCGGCGAGCTCGGCGACCTCCTCCGAGGTGCCCAGACGTCCCGCGGGGTGCAGCGAGATCAGGTGGTCGCGCGCGGGGCCGTCGGTGTTGCGCAGCAGCGGGGTGTCGATGAAGCCCGGACCCACGGCGTTGACGCGGATGTTCTGCGCCGCGTACTCCAGGGCCGCCGTCTTGGTCAGGCCGACGACGCCGTGCTTGGCGGCGACGTAGGCCGGGGACTGGGCGAAGCCGTTGGTGCCGAGGATGGAGGAGATGTTGACGATGGCACCGCCGCCGACCTTGAGGAGCTCGGGGATCTCGTAGCGCATCGAGTGGAAGACGCCGCTGAGGTTGGTGGCGACGACGCGGTTCCAGTCCTCGACGGCGTACTCGCCGGTGGGAGCGGCGGGGCCGCCGATGCCGGCATTGTTCACCGCGAGGTGCAGGGCACCGAAGGTGTCGACGGCGAACCGGACGCCCGCTTCGACGGAGGCGGGGTCGGTGACGTCCAGGCGGACGGCGGCGGCGCGGGCGCCGGTGGCGGTCAGCTCCGCGACGGCCTTGCGGGCGCTCTCCTCGTCGTAGTCGGCGACGACGACCGCCGCGCCGCCGGCTGCGAGGCGCTGCGACAGGGCCAGACCGATGCCGGAGGCACCGCCGGTGACCAGGGCGACCTTGCCGGTGAACTCGGTCGCGTAGGAGGTGGAGAGGTCAGTGCTCATGACGTGGTGCTTCTTTCTGTGGTGCTGCGGTGCGCCGGCCCTTGTGGGGCCGGGGTCAGAAGGTCCGAGGAGAGGGCGTCGAACGCCTGGACCACGAGTTCGGGCAGGGCGTCCGGCAGACCGGTGCGGACCCAGGCCGCCTGTGCGGCGAGCAGGGCTCCCGCTCCCGCCGCGACCGTGACCGCGGGACGGAGGTCCTCGCGGCGGTCCACGCCGAGCCGGTCCGCGAGGATGAGGACCGATACCTCCTGGGCGTCCACCCGGATGTGGTGGTACGCCGCGTAGAGGGTCGGCTCCTCCTCGGCCAGGACCAGCAGCTCGAAGATCCTGGGGCGCAGGTGCCAGGGCCCGGCGGCGGTGTCGTCGAGCCAGTCGAGTACGGCCCGCCGGTAGGCGGTGAGCGGGGGCTCGGTGGCGGGCCGGGCGCGCAGGGCTTCGTTGATGCGGTCGCCGTCGCCGCGCACGGCGTCGAGGACAGCGTCCTCCTTGCTCCTGAAGTACCGGCTGAAGGTGCGCCGGTCGACGTCGGCCGCTTCCGCGATCTCCTCGACCGTCACCTGGCGCAGACCCCGGTCGAGCACCAGCTCGAACGCGGCTCGGGCCAGCGTGTCCCGGGTCCGGCGGGCCTTGCGGCTCCGCCTCTCCGGTTCCCTCTGCTCCGTGCTCATGTCTGCACCGTACACCCAAAAATGTCGCAGCGGGACACTTGTCTCGTTGGGACTTTCCAAGGAGGCCCGTGAGGCGTGAACCCGGTCGCCGGACGTCGGGTGTCGACCCGGACCCACAAAGAGGCCGGACCGCGGGACCACGGGGACGGGACCACAGGGGAGGTTGTCGGATAATCAGCCTCATGACACGCACCACCCTCGCCCTGACCGACCGGCTGCCCACGGCGGACGAACACCGCAGGATCGCGGAAGCGGTGGGCTGGTCCCACGCCTTCGCCTGGGAGTTCCTGCCCGCCTCCCTCGCCGGTTCCACGGCCGGCGCCGTCGCGCTGGACGGGGAGGAGGTGATCGGCATGGGGCGCCTGGTGGGCGACGGCGTCTCCTACTTCTACGTGCAGGACCTGGCCGTGCTCCCCTCCCATCAGGGCCGGGGGATCGGAACACTGCTGCTGCGCCGGCTCCTGGACCACGTGCGGACCACCGCCCCGGCCACCGCCTTCGTCGGGCTCTTCTCCACCGGCGAGGGTGCGGCGCTCTACGCGCGTGAGGGGTTCACGCCCGGCGACATGACCGGCATGTTCCGCCTGGTCCACCCGACTCCCTGAGGGCACGCACGAAGAGAAAAAAGGGGGGACCGGCGAACCGGCCACCCCCCTCACGAGGAACACACGAGGAACACGATCAGGCGTTGACCACCGGGGAGGGCAGGATCGCGGGGGTGATCGCGCCCCGGAACACGGTGGTGCGGCGGAGACGGAAGCCGAGGGACTCGTAGAGCCGGATCGCTCCGGTGTTCTCGGCCGCGGCGTGCAGGAACGGGATGTCGCCGCGCGCGGTGATCTCGTGGGCGACCGCCAGGACCAGCCTGCTCGCGAGGCCCTGCCCCCGTACGGACGCGTCGGTGCAGACCGCGCTGATCTCGCTCCACCCGGCCGGGCGCACCCGCTCCCCCGCCATCGCGACCAGCACCCCGTCGCGCCGCACGCCCAGATACGTACCCAGCTCCACGGTGCGCGGCAGGAAGGGCCCCGGGCGGGTGCGTTCGACCAGCTCCAGCATCTCCGGCACGTCCTCGGCGCCGAGCCGCACCGCCTCGGGGTACGGCTCCGGGCGCAGCCCCTCGCCGGACAGCTGCACACCGTCGATCTCGAATTCGATCTCCCAGTCCCCGGGCGGCGCTTGCCGGACGCCCATGAGCGTGACCGGGGCGCCGGGGCCCGCGAGCGCTGCGGCATCCGCCCAGTCCCGCGCGTCGGGCTCCTGGGGCAGCGCGAACCAGGGCGCCACGTCGACGGGGAAGCGCGCGACGCGTCCGCGGCGTTCGGCGAAGTGCGCCTGGTTGCCGGTCAGCGCGGAGAGGGACGGGTTGTCCAGGGGGTGGAGGGGATGACCGGAACTCTCCCGCCCGGGGGCGGGTGCACCCACCGTGCCGCCCCCCCTGTTCGCGGGGGCTCCGCGGTGATCGGTGACATAGACCTCGGACATGCTTTCCTCGCTCCGGTGTTCCTCGGTGGGCGCGGCGCCGGACCGTGGCGCCACATCTGGCGAAAAGCGCGCGCGGCGATCCGGATATTCCCCGTTCCGAGGGTGGGCGGCGTCACGAAGCTCCGGCGGTGGGCGGCGTCACGGACGGAGGAAGCGTGGCCGGTCCGTCTCCCCGCGACACCCGCCTGTGGCACTCTGGTGACGACCGCCCCACCGGGCTCCCCCGTACCGGTGGGGCGGTTCTGTACGCCGGAGGGCCCGCGGCCCCTCCGGTGACGGCGGGCCCGCGCTGGCACCGTCGCTTCCCGGCCAATTCCGAACTCCTGCCTTGATCCCTTTCGCTGACGGCGCATGAGGCCCGTGGCCCGGGGAAGGTGCCAGTACCTGAGGGCACTCGACCAGGGGAGCGTGACGGGATGACCGCACACACGGCACGGATCACCGGCGTGGAGAGGGCGGAGGTGACGGACGGGCTCCCGTGGATCGAGGACGCCGGGAAGGTCGCCCCTCAGGACGCGCGCCAGCTCTCGCGCGTCTTCTTCGACCGCCTCCAGGAGCTGGAGGAGGGCACCCACGCGTACCAGTACGCGCGGAACACGCTGATCGAGATGAACCTCTCTCTCGTCCGCTTCGCCGCCGGCCGGTTCCGCAACCGGGGCAGCGGGGACATGGAGGACATCGTCCAGGTCGGCACCATCGGGCTGATCAAGGCCATCGACCGGTTCGACCTCTCGCGCGAAGTGGAGTTCACCTCCTTCGCCGTGCCGTACATCGTCGGCGAGATCAAACGTTTCTTCCGCGACACCAGTTGGGCCGTCCACGTACCCCGACGGCTCCAGGAGCTGCGGGTGGACCTCGCCAAGGCCAAGGATCTCCTCGCCGTCGAGCTGGACCGCGACCCGACGGTCCAGGAGCTCGCCGACCATCTGGAGCTGACCCCCGAGGAGGTCACGGAGGGCATCGTCGCCTCGAACGGCTACACCGCGGGTTCGCTCGACATGCCCACCGACAGCGGCGAGTCGGGCCGCCCGCACACGAACGGCCGGACTTTCGCCGACGTGCTCGGCGAACCGGATTCCGCCATGGAGGGTGTGGAAAACCTCCAGGCGCTCGCCCCGCTCATGGACCGACTGGACGCGCGGGAACGCCGGATCATCGACATGCGCTTCGGCCAGGAGCTGACGCAGGCCCAGATCGGCGCCGAACTGGGCATCTCCCAGATGCACGTGTCCCGGCTGCTCAGCCGCATGCTGCGCAAGCTGCGCGACGGAATGCTGACCGAGGAGTGACCCGGCGGGGCGGGCACCGTCCGGGAGCGGAGCGCGAGGGGCGTGGCCTTCCA
>NZ_JBSFVR010000111.1:0-21182 GCF_053592415.1 Streptomyces sp. NPDC002690
GGTTGTCGCGCTGGCCGCCGTCACGCTGACCGCCGGCCGGGGCCGGACGGGCGGGGGCGGGGCGCGGACCCGGGGTGGCACCCGCGGGACGCGGGGCCTGGGGCTGCTGGGGCGCGGCCGGCTGGGCCGGGGCCGGCGCCGAGAACTCGGCGACGGGGACCGGGGTCACCGGGGCGGGCCGGGGAGCCGGACGCGGGCCCGGACGGGGACCGGCCGACGGTGCGGCGGGAGCCGCGGGGGCGCTGGTCTCCGGCTCGGCGGTCGGCTTGGGAGCCGGTGCGCCGGGCTTGGGGGCAGCGGGACGTGCCGCAGCGGCCGGGGAGGGCGCCGCGGGCTTGGCGGGGGCGGCCTTGCGAGGCGCTCCCGGCTTGGCAGCGGACTTGCCGGCGTTGCCGCCGGGCCCCTGCAGTGCGTCAGTCAACTTGCGTACAACCGGCGCCTCGATCGTCGAGGACGCCGAACGGACGAATTCACCGAGTTCTTGGAGCTTGGCCATGACGACCTTGCTCTCGACGCCGAACTCCTTGGCGAGTTCGTATACCCGGACCTTAGCCACTTCGCTCCTTTTAGGTCCGGGTTACCGCCGGACCGTCGCTACTTCATGGGCGTACTCATCGCGTACTCATCGAGTGCTCATCGCAATCTCGACCTACTTCCAACTCGCGAGGTACCTGACCGCACGGGGACCCGTGCCGTTCACGTTCATTTTTCCTGCGGTGCCACCCGCTCGACGAACCGCTGCAACGCCGCGGTGTCGAACGGCCCCTTGGCCTTGAAGGCCCGGGGGAATGCCCGGCGGCGGACCGCCAGGTCGAGACAGACAGATGCCGGGTGCACATACGCACCCCGGCCGGGCAGCGTACCGCGTGGATCAGGCGCACAAGCGCCCTCGTCCACCACGATGCGCAGCAACTCGCTCTTGACCGCTCGCTCCCGGCATCCCACACAGGTGCGTTCGGGACAAGCGCGGGCTTGCGTCCGGCCAGACACGGCTAAGTCTACCTCCCCGCGCCGACCTCACCCCTTTGGGGCAAAAATCGAACGGATGTTGTTGTGATCTCCAGCGGATTCCCGCGTTGATCTATTCCTCACGGCCCGTGGGGGACCGGTTCCACCGGGGTGCGCGCCACGTCGGGCGGCCGGTGGACGTACGGCGGTCAGCCGCGCTCCGAACGCTCCCGGGCCCGCTCGGCCCGCTCACGGTCGGCGACGTCGCGCTCCTCGTCCGTCTCGGTGTCCGGACGGATGTCGATGCGCCAGCCGGTGAGGCGGGCGGCCAGACGGGCGTTCTGCCCCTCCTTGCCGATCGCCAGCGAGAGCTGGTAGTCGGGCACGGTCACCCGGGCGGAGCGGGCGCCGAGGTCAACGACCTCGACCTTGCTCACCCGTGCGGGGGACAGCGCGTTGGCGACCATCTCGGCCGGGTCGTCGGACCAGTCCACGATGTCGATCTTCTCGCCGTGCAGCTCGGCCATGACGTTGCGGACACGACCGCCCATCGGGCCGATGCAGGCGCCCTTGGGGTTGAGACCCGAACGGGTGGAGCGGACCGCGATCTTGGTGCGGTGGCCGGCCTCGCGGGCGATGGCGCAGATCTCGACGGAACCGTCGGCGATCTCCGGGACCTCCAGCGCGAAGAGCTTCTTCACCAGGTTGGGGTGGGTGCGCGACAGGGTCACGGACGGGCCGCGGACACCCTTGGCCACCCGGACGACGTAGGTACGCAGCCGCAGACCGTGGGTGTACTCCTCGCCCGGCACCTGCTCCTGCACCGGCAGGATGGCTTCGAGCTTGCCGATGTCGACGAGGACGTTGCGCGGGTCCTTGCCCTGCTGGACCACGCCGGTGACGACGTCGCCCTCGTGGCCCGCGTACTCGCCGAAGGTCCGGTCGTCCTCGGCGTCGCGCAGCCGCTGCAGGATGACCTGCTTGGCGGTGGTCGCGGCGATGCGGCCGAAGCCGGACGGGGTGTCGTCGAACTCCTTGGCCTCCTGACCCTCTTCCAGGTCGGCCGGGTCCTCCGTCGCCCAGACGGTGACGTGACCGTTGCGGTCCAGCTCCACACGCGCCCGGCGGAAGCTGCCGTCCGTGCGGTGGTACGCGATGAGGAGGGCCGACTCGATCGCCCCGACGAGCACGTCGAACGGGATTCCCTTGTCCTGCGCCAAGCCCTTCAGAAGCTTCACATCGATGTCCACGGCTACGCCTCCTCTTCCTTCTTGTCCTTGCGGTTGAATTCGATCTCCACGCGCGCCTTGTCGATCTCGGCGAAGGAGATCCGGCGTGCGGTGGGCTTGCGGCCCTTGACGCCCGGGACCTCCAGGTCGAGGCCCTCGTCGTCGGCCTCCAGGATGCGCGCGATCAGCTCGTCGCCGCCCGCCTCGGCGGTCAGCTTGAACTTGACCAGCCGGCCGGTGGCACGGACGTAGTGGCGGTGCTCGGTCAACGGGCGGTCGGCGCCCGGCGAGCTCACTTCCAGGACGTACTCGTCCTCGCCCATCGCGTCGGTCTCGTCGAGCTTCTCGGAGAGGGAGCGGCTGAGCTCCGCGCAGGTGTCGAGTTCGACGCCGTCTTCCGAATCGACGACGATCCGCAGCACACGGCGGCGGCCGGCCCGGGACACCTCGATCTCTTCGAGGTCGAGCTGCGCCGAGGCGACGAGCGGTTCGAGCAGCCCCCGCAGCCTCTCGCTCTGGTTGGTGCTCATCCGGGTGACTCCTCGGCCGCGTCTGCTGTTGTGGGGATCGTCGTGCGTCAGGACAAAGGGTATCCGGTCGCGGGGGGTGTTGCCGTCCTCAGGCCGCCCTCACGCGGGTACGCTCGCCAACGTTGATCACTTCAGGACAGATCCTGTCAGGACTTGTTCAAGCCCGAAGGAGAAAAGTGCGGCGCACGGGGACGACGCGCAGGGGGGCACTCACCGCCGCCGGGGGGCTCGCGGCGGGAGGGGTGCTGGCAGGCTGCGAGAGCGGGGAGCGGTCGGCCACGGGACGGGCCGGAACCGCCCGTGCCGCCCGGACGACCCCGGAGCAGAGACTGCGTACGGACGGTGTGCGGACCAGCGCGGCCCTGCTGGCGCGGTACGACGAGGTCGCCGCCGCCCACCCCGTCACGGCCGCCGGGCTCGCCCCGCTGCGGGCCGCCGTGCGGCAGCACACCGAGGCGCTCGCCGAGGGCACCACGACCGTGTCGCCGAGCCCGTCGGCGACGGACCCGGCGAGCCCGGCGACCCCGCCCTCGACCGAAGCGGTCGGCAGTACCGCCACCGCCACCCCGTCGGGCTCCCAGGCCGGGGACGCGCGGACGGCGCTGAAGGAGCTGGCGGCCGAGGCCCGGCGGGCGGGCGACGCGCACACCGCGTCGCTGCTGGAGGCGGAGCCTGAGCTGTCCCGGCTGCTGGCGTCGGTCGCCGCCGCCTGCGGCGTGCACGCGTATCTGCTGACCGAACTGGCCAAGGAGACCCCCGCGACATGACGGCCCAGGCACTGAAGGCGGCACAGGCCGCCCTGGCGGCCGAGCACGCGGCCGTGTACGGCTACGGCGTGGTCGGGGCGCGCGCCTCCGGCAGCCGCCGCTCCGAGGCGACCGGCGCGTACCACGCACACCGGGCCCGCCGCGACGCCCTGGCCCGGGCGGTGCGGGACCTGGGCGGTGTCCCGGTGGCGGCGGACGCCGCGTACGCTCTGCCGTTCGCGGTGCGTGACGGTGCGGCGGCGCTCCGGCTGGCGGCCGTCCTGGAGGACGGCGTCGCGGGTGCCTGCGCCGATCTCGTACGGGCCACGGAGGGCACGGCACGGCGGGACGCCGCGCTCGCCCTGCGGGAGGCCGCCGTACGCGCGGCCCACTGGCGGGGCTCCGGCACCGCCTTCCCCGGACTCGCGGAGCGGGCCGGACGGGCGGGGACCGGGTCCCCCTCTCCCCTGGAGGCCGCGGGCGCCGCCGGGACGCATTGAGACGGGTCGCTGGACCGGCCTCGGAAAGGTACAGGTCAGGTATGGGTTTCGAACCGCCGCAACGTCTGGCGCGGGCGCTGGACGAGCAGTACGGGAAGGCCGCGGCCGACGCGTGGCTGGGCTCGCTCGGCGCACTGGTGGAGGCGGAACTGTCCGCCGGCGGCCGGGACCTCTCCGTCGACCGGGTGGCCGCCCCCGGCGGGCGCACCAGTGTGGTGCTGCTGGTACGCCGGGCGGACGGCACCCCCGCCGCACTGAAGATCGCCCCGCCCGGGGCGGCGCCGGACGCCGAGCGCGCCGCGCTGGCCCACTGGAACGGCTGGGGCTCGGTACGCCTGCTGTCGCCGCCCGGCGACGCGCCCGGGGCGGCACCCGGCGTCGGGATGCTGCTGGAGCGCCTGCACCCGGAGGTGTCGCTGCGCTCGCTGCCGGAGGCCAAGGCCCTGCTGGAGGCGGCAGGCACGGTGCGCAGGCTCTGGGTGGCACCGCCCGAGGGTCACCCGTTCGAGACGGTCGCGGAACGGACCGGGCGGCGGGCCGGCGCGATGCGTGAGTTCGCCGCCGGGGACCCGGAACTGGCGCCCCTGGTGGAGGCGGCGTTGGCGGTCCGCGAGGAGCTCGTCGCGGCCCCCGTCGAGGAGCTGCTGCTGCACGGCAACTTCCGGCAGAGCAAGGTGCTGTCGGGCGAGCGGGCGCCCTGGCTGACGGTCGGGCCGGAGCCGTTGGTGGGCGAGCGCGCCTACGACCTGGCGCGTCTGGTGCGCGACCGGGTGGAGGACCTGATCGCCTCACCGGGCGGGCCGGCGACGGCGCGGCGGCGGGTGCGCAAGCTGGCGGACTCGCTGGAGGTGGGCCAGGAGCGGCTGCACGGCTGGACGCTGTTCCGGGCGGTGGAGTCGGGCACCCGGGCGCTGGCCGAGGGGCGGCGGCAGACCGGCGAGATGTCGCTGGAGTTCGCCGGCTGGCTCTGACCCACGCTTCCCGCGTCCACGGAGGAACCCCCCGCGCACCGGGTGCGCGGGGGGTTCCTCCATACCGGAAGGCGGACCGGGAGGTCAGCCCAGGTCGGCGGCGATGCGGGCGATCGCCTCGTCGACGGTGAGCTCCTCGCGCTCGCCGGTGCGGCGGTCCTTGAGCTCGACGACGCCTTCGGCGGAGCGGCGGCCGGCGACGAGGATGGTCGGCACGCCGATCAGCTCGGCGTCGGTGAACTTCACACCCGGGGAGACACCGGCGCGGTCGTCGACCAGCACCCGGGCGCCCGCCGCCTTCAGCTTCTCCGAGACCTCCAGGGCCAGCTCGGTCTGGAGCGCCTTGCCGGCGGCGACGACGTGCACGTCGGCCGGGGCGATCTCGCGGGGCCAGCACAGGCCCTTGTCGTCGGCGGTCTGCTCGGCGAGGGCCGCCACCGCGCGGGAGACGCCGATGCCGTAGGAGCCCATCGTGACGCGGACCGGCTTGCCCTGCTGGCCGAGGACGTCGAGGTTGAAGATGTCGGCGTACTTGCGGCCCAGCTGGAAGATGTGACCGATCTCGATGGCACGGTCCACCTGGAGGCCGGCGCCGCACTTCGGGCACGGGTCGCCCGCCTCGACGACGACGACGTCGAGGTAGTCGTCCACCTCGAAGTCACGGCCCACGACGACGTTCTTCGCGTGCTTGCCGTCCTTGTTGGCGCCGGTGATCCAGGAGGTGCCGGCGGCGACGCGGGGGTCGGCGATGTAGCGGACCTTCTCCAGCCCCTGCGGGCCGACGTAACCGCGCACCAGGTCGGGGCGGCCCACGAAGTCCTCGGCGGTGACCAGCTCGACCACGGCCGGGGCGAGGTGCTCGCCGAGCTTGCCGAGGTCGACCTCGCGGTCGCCGGGGACGCCCACGGCGACGATCTCGCCGTCGACCTTGACCAGGAGGTTCTTCAGGGTGGCCGAGGCCGGGACGCCGAGGTGGGCGGCGAGGGTCTCGATGGTCGGGGTGTCCGGGGTGTCCAGCTCCTCGACCGGGCCGTGCGCCGCGCCGTCCACGGCGGTGGCCTTGAAGGTCACGGCCTCGGTGTTGGCGGCGTAGTCGCAGTTCGGGCAGTCGACGAAGGTGTCCTCACCGGCGGGCGCCGGGGCGAGGAACTCCTCGGAGGCGGAGCCGCCCATCGCGCCGGAGACGGCGGAGACGACGCGGTGGTCGAGGCCGAGGCGCTCGAAGATCCGGATGTACGCGGCGCGGTGCAGCTGGTACGCCTCGGCCAGGCCCTCGTCGGTGGTGTCGAAGGAGTACGAGTCCTTCATCTGGAACTCGCGGCCGCGCAGCACACCGGCGCGGGGGCGGGCCTCGTCGCGGTACTTGGTCTGGATCTGGTACAGGATCACCGGCAGGTCCTTGTAGGACGAGCACATGTCCTTGACGACCTGGGTGAAGATCTCCTCGTGGGTGGGGCCGAGGAGGTAGTCGGCGCCCTTGCGGTCCTTGAGGCGGAAGAGCAGGTCGCCGTACTCGTCGTACCGGCCGCTCGCCTCGTACGCCTCCTTGGGCAGCAGCGCCGGGAGCAGCACCTCCTGGCCGCCGATGGCGTCCATCTCCTCGCGGACGACGCGGGTGATGTTCTCCAGGACCTTCTTGCCGAGCGGCAGCCAGGACCAGATACCGGCGGCGGTGCGGCGGACGTAACCGGCCCGGACGAGCAGCTTGTGGTTGAGCGTCTCGGCGTCCGCCGGGTCGTCGCGCAGTGTCTTGATCATCAATCGGGACATGCGCTGGACCTGGGCCATGGTGAACTCCTGCTCGACTGTGTCTACCGGGGGGACGCCCCCGGACCCCCGAAGGTGATGGGCCCGAGATTAGCCGGGCGGCGGGTGCGGGCGGAAATCCATTCAGATTCCGCGGTGCAGTGGCAGCGGGGCTCCCATGACGGCGTACGGCAGCGGGGCGCTGGGGAAGACGACCTGGCGGGCGAGGTCGCGGTAGCCGAGTGAGCGGTAGAGACCGCGTGCGGGGCTGTCGGTGTCGATGGCCGACAGGATGGAGCGCGGCTCGGTGGCGGAGTCGGTCAGCCCGGTGATGAGGGCGCGGCCGATGCCGTGTTGCTGGAAGCCGGGGTGGACGTGCAGTTCGGTGATGACGAAGGAGTCGTCCAGCCACTCCTCGGTTCCCCGCTCGCGGAGGTAGGGCTCGACCACCCCCGACCACCAGTGACCGCGGTCGTTCGGCAGTCCGTAGACGAAGCCGAGCAGCCGTCCCGAGGGTGCGGTGGCGCCCAGCGCGCGAGCGCCGGGGAGGGTGAGGTGGCGCAGCACGATCTGGCGGCGTACGGCGATCTCCGGGGCGTCGAGCCCGAAGGCGAGGGCCTGCACCTGGAGCGCCTCGTCCACGCGGGACGCGAGGTCGAGCGGCCCGATCAGGGGTGGTTCGCTGAGGTCTCCGGGAAAGTGCGGCATGGCACGGGAGACTACTCCGGCCGCCCGGGCGGGCCCCGGGGGGCCGGAGCCGGTCCTCGGCCGGGCTTCAGTGCCCCGTGCCGCCCGGTCCCTTGGCCACGGGGAGCTTCTCCCCCGCTTCGACGGGCAGGTGGAGTCTGTTCTGCCTCGGCGGCATCGGGCAGTTGTACTGGTCGGAGAAGCCACAGGGCGGTACGAAGGCGCGGTTGAAGTCGAGGGTGACCCGGTCGCTTCCGGCCTCGTGCGGGACGAAGAGGAAGCGTCCGGCGCCGTAGGTGGAGTCGCCGTTGGTGGGATCGCCGAAGACCAGCAGCAGGGTGCCGTCGTCGTCGAAGGCGCTCAGGGTGTAATCGGTGCCGTCCACGGTCAGCGCGATGTCACCGGGGACGACCAGGTCGCGGGTGCCGCCGTTGTCCCGGATGTGCTCGAACGCGACCTTGCGGGCGCCCGCGACGGGCGTGTAGGCGGCGTCGAGCACCCAGGACGGGTCGTACGGGAAGGTGTCGATCCGCTCGAAGGAACGGATCGCGGGCGCCTCGGCGTCCCAGAAGCGCAGGAAGTGTTCGGGGGCTCCGCTGACCGGTTCGGTCCGCTCCACGACCGTCACCGTGACACTGCCGGGCAGGCCCGCGGCGGCGGCGACCGGGTCGGGGATCTCGCCGGGCCCCATCGGGCGGGTCTCCACCAGGGCCAGGTTGCCGGTGGGCGCGGTGACCGAGGCGTGGCGCTCCTCGCGCCACGTCTCCCAGGCCGCACGGGCGTCCGCCCCCGCCGGGGCGGCGGTGGTGACGGGCGGGGCGGCGTGGTCGTCGGCGGGAGGCGGGGTCTCGGTCATGGGCGGGGCTCATTCACGTCGGAGGGCGTCGGCGTTCCGGACGTGCCGGCCGGCGGCCCTCAGCGGTCCCCCCTGCCGACTATAGGTCGGCCGGACGACGCCCACCGCACGGCCGGTGCACGAGGCGCGGCCGTCCTCGGGACCGGTACGCGCGGCCGGGGCGGGGCGACCGGGGCCGGGCCGGGGCGTCAGAACAGGACGCTCATGAAGGCCCCGGTCTCCCGGAAGCCGACCCGGGTGTACGCCCGGCGGGCGGCGGTGTTGAAGTCGTTGACGTACAGGCTGACCAGCGGGGCCACGTCGGCGAGCGCGTGGTTGAGCACGGCGGACATCCCGGTCTCGGAGAGACGCAGGCCCCGGAACTCCGGGGCGACCCAGACGCCCTGGATCTGGCAGGCACGGTCGGTCGCGGCGCCGATCTCGGCCTTGAAGACGACCTTGCCGTCGTCGATGCGGGCGAACGAGCGGCCGGCGCCGATGAGTTCGGCGACCCGCGCCTGGTAGAGCAGTCCGCCGTCGCCCGCGAGCGGGGAGATGCCGACCTCCTCGGTGAACATCGCCACGCACGCGGGCAGGATGACGTCCATCTCGTCCTTGCGGATGCGGCGGACGTACGGATCGGGGTCCACGGTGGTGGAGGGGCGGTCCGTGACCATCAGCGGCTGGTTGGCGCGGACCTCACGGGCGGGCCCCCAGCCGGGTTCGAGCAGGCGCCACAGCAGTGCGGTGGGCTCGACCGGGCCGACGATGGAGGAGCAGCGGCGCCCGGCCCTGCGGGCGCGGTCCGCGAAGGCGCGTACGGCCTCGGGGCCCGCGCAGATGGGGACCAGGTTGGCACCGGAGTAGCAGAGCGAGCGGAGCATCCCGTCCGCGTACCAGCCCCACATCTCGCCGCCGAGGCGCCAGGGGTCGAGCCCGGCGATCTGGACACGGGAGGTCACGAAGGCGTTGGCCACGGGATCGCTCTCCAGAATGGCCAGAGCGGCGCCGAGGTCACTGGGTTCGAGGACCCGGGTGGTGGTGTGCGTCAACACGAGGGGGCCTCACCATACGGTCTGCTGATTTCCGCACTGTACCCAACAAGGCTGTGGGGCGCCGCCCGCGTCCGAAGGCCGGGCGGCGGACCGCATGGTGCCGGCCGAGGGAACGACGCCGCGCCCCGTCCGGACGGTGTCGTCCTGACGGGGCGCGGAAGGTCCGGGCGCCGGGCCGCGGGCGGCCTCCGGTCCGGTGGTCAGCTGACGGCGACCTGGGGCTCGCCCGAGGCGACGCCGTCCTTCTCCATCTGCTCGGCGATCTTCAGCGCCTCCTCGATGAGGGTCTCGACGATCTTCGACTCGGGGACGGTCTTGATGATCTCGCCCTTCACGAAGATCTGGCCCTTGCCGTTGCCGGAGGCGACGCCGAGGTCGGCCTCGCGGGCCTCGCCCGGGCCGTTGACGACGCAGCCCATGACGGCGACGCGCAGCGGGACCTCCATGCCTTCGAGACCGGCGCTGACCTGGTCGGCGAGCTTGTACACGTCGACCTGGGCGCGACCGCAGGACGGGCAGGAGACGATCTCCAGGCGGCGCTGCTTGAGGTTGAGGGACTCCAGGATCTGGAGGCCGACCTTGACCTCCTCGGCCGGCGGGGCCGAGAGGGAGACGCGGATCGTGTCGCCGATGCCCTCGGAGAGCAGCGCGCCGAAGGCGACGGCGGACTTGATGGTGCCCTGGAACGCCGGGCCGGCCTCGGTGACGCCGAGGTGCAGCGGGTAGTCGCACGCGGCGGCCAGCTGGCGGTAGGCGTTGATCATGACCACCGGGTCGTTGTGCTTGACCGAGATCTTGATGTCGCGGAAGCCGTGCTCCTCGAAGAGGGACGCCTCCCACAGGGCGGACTCGACCAGGGCCTCGGGGGTGGCCTTGCCGTACTTCTTCAGCAGCCGGGCGTCGAGGGAGCCGGCGTTCACGCCGATCCGGATCGGGGTGCCGGCCGCGCCCGCGGCGCGGGCGATCTCCTTGACCTTGTCGTCGAACTGCTTGATGTTGCCCGGGTTGACCCGGACCGCGGCGCAGCCGGCGTCGATGGCGGCGAAGACGTACTTGGGCTGGAAGTGGATGTCGGCGATGACCGGGATCTGCGACTTGCTGGCGATGGTGGCCAGGGCGTCGGCATCGTCCTGCGTGGGGCACGCCACCCGCACGATCTGGCAGCCGGAGGCGGTCAGCTCGGCGATCTGCTGGAGCGTCGCGCCGATGTCCGAGGTGCGCGTCGTCGTCATCGACTGCACCGAGACGGGAGCGTCCCCGCCGACGGCCACCGATCCCACCTGGATCTGACGGCTGACGCGTCGGTCGGCGAGCTTGATCGGAACGGCCGGCATTCCGAGAGAAATCGCAGTCATGCGCTGAGCATCCCCAAGGTGTGGATCGAGGCCCGGAAATCGGCGGGCTACAGCTTTCGAGGTTACGGCACCGGGGCTCCGGCGAACGCATCCCCCGGGTCAAAACACCCACGGGCGCCGGTCGGCGGCGCGGCAGGGCGCCACGCGCGTGCCCGGCCGCCGCTCCTGCCCCGCGTCCGGGCGATTCCCGCCGGACGGACGGTGTCGGCCGAAGGACGGCCGGTGCCGAACGAAGGGCTGTCCGGCGATTCGCACCGGCCAGGAATCGCGGGACAGCCCTCGGGCCGCGGTCAGGTGATCTTGACCGGGTTCACGATGTCGGCGACGAGCACCAGGAGCGTGAAGCAGATGAAGATTCCGGCCACCACGTAGGCGACGGGCATGAGCTTCGCCACGTCGAACGGGCCGGGGTCGGGCCGCTTGAAGACCTTGGCCAGGTTGCGGCGCAGCGCTTCCCAGAGGGCGCCCGCGATGTGGCCGCCGTCCAGGGGAAGCAGCGGCAGCATGTTGAAGAGGAAGAGCGAGAGGTTGAAGCCCGCCAGCAGGAACAGCATCATCGCGATCTGGTTCTGCGCGGGGACGTCGAGGGTCATCACCTCGCCGCCGATCCGGGCGGCTCCGACCACGCCCACCGGGGAGTCGTCGGCGCGTTCACCGCCGTCGAAGGCGGCGTTCCACAGTCCGGGGATCTTGGAGGGCAGGCTGATGATCGAGTCGACGCCGTTCTCGATCATGTCGCCCATCCGCACGACGGAGTCGCCGAAAGAGAGGGGCACGATCTCACTGCGGGCGGCGAAGCCGAGATAACCGGCGTCCACCCACTTGCCCTCGATCGCCTCGCCCTTGTCGTCCTTCTTCACCACGACGTTCTTGGCGAGCACGGCGTGGAGGGTGACCTCCTGGCCGCCCCGCTGGACGGTGATGTCGGCGGGGCCGATGGTCTGCCGGATGAGGTCGGAGAGCTTGTCCCAGTCGTCGACCTTCGCGCCGTCGAAGGCGACGATCTTGTCGCCCTCGCGCAGACCCGCGGCGAGCGCCGGGGAGACCGGGTCGCCGGGTTCGCACTTCTCGCGCTTCTCGCTCTGCTCGATGACGCACTTCTGGACCCCGGCCACTTCGGTGGTCTGGGTCTGGAAGCCGAAGGTCATGGCGACGCCGAGGAAGATCGCGACGGCCAGGACCAGGTTCATGAACGGACCGGCGAACATCACGATGACGCGCTTCCACGGCTTGCGCGTGTAGAAGAGACGGCTCTCGTCGCCGGGTTCGAGCTCCTCGAAGGCGGCGGATCTCGCGTCCTCGATCATGCTCCGCCAGGGTGAGGTGGACCGCGCCTCGATCCTGCCGTCCGGCCCCGGCGGGAACATGCCGATCATGCGGATGTACCCGCCGGCCGGAATGGCCTTGAAGCCGTACTCGGTGTCGCCCTTCTTGCGCGACCAGATGGTGGGGCCGAAGCCGACCATGTACTGCGGGACCCGGATGCCGAAGAGCTTGGCCGTGGAGAGGTGGCCGAGCTCGTGCCAGGCGATCGAGAACAGCAGGCCCACCACGAAGACGGCGATCCCCAGGACCGTCAGCAGGATCGTGCTCAGACTCATGCGTGCGCCTCCGCCGTCGACTTCGCCGAGAGTTCACGGGCCCGGGCGCGTGCCCAGGTCTCCGCATCCAGGACGTCCGCGACCGTCAGTGAAGTTCCCGGGGCGGGGGTGCCGTGTTCGGCGACCACCGCGGTGACGGTGTCCATGATGCCGTTGAAGGGGAGCGCGCCGGACAGGAACGCGTCGACGCACTCCTCGTTGGCTGCGTTGAAGACAGCCGGTGCGGTCCCGCCGAGGGCGCCCACGTGCCGGGCGAGGCCGACCGAGGGGAAGGCCTCGGTGTCGAGCGGGAAGAACTCCCAGGTGGACGCCTTGGTCCAGTCGAAGGCCGGGGCGGCGTCCGGTACGCGCTGCGGCCAGCCGAGACCCACGGCGATCGGTCCCCGCATGTCGGGCGGGGTGGCCTGGGCGAGCGTGGAGCCGTCGGTGAACTCGACCATGGAGTGCACGTACGACTGCGGGTGGACCACGACCTCGATGCGCTCGAACGGGATGTCGTAGAGGAGGTGCGCCTCGATGACCTCCAGCCCCTTGTTGACGAGGGTCGCGGAGTTGATCGTGATGACCGGGCCCATGGCCCAGGTGGGGTGGGCGAGCGCCTGCTCCCGGGTGACGTCGGCCAGTTCGGCCCGCGTGCGGCCCCGGAACGGGCCGCCGGACGCGGTGACGACGAGCTTCGCCACGTCGGCGCGGGTGCCGGCGGCGATCGCCTGGAAGAGCGCGGCGTGCTCGGAGTCGACCGGGATGATCTGGCCGGGCTTGGCCAGCGCCTTGACCAGCGGGCCGCCGACGATGAGCGACTCCTTGTTGGCCAGCGCCAGGGTGCGGCCCGCCTCCAGCGCGGCCAGCGTCGGCGCGAGGCCGATGGAGCCGGTGATGCCGTTGAGCACGGTGTGGCAGGGGCTCGCGGCGAGGGTGGCGGCGGCGTCGGGGCCGGCCAGGATCTCCGGGAGCGGCTCCCCCGTGCCGTACTCCGCGCGCAGCGCCTCGCGCAGGGCGGGTACGGCGTCCTCGGCGGCGACGGCGACCGTGTCCACCGCGAGCCTGCGTGCCTGGGCGGCGAGCAGGGCGACCCGCCCGCCCGCCGCCGAGAGCGCGGTGACCCGGAAGCGGTCGGGGTTGCGCAGCACCAGGTCGATGGCCTGGGTTCCGATGGACCCGGTGGAGCCGAGGATCACGAGGTCCCGGCGGCCTTCCGTCGCGTCGTGGACGAGATGCGGATCGGCGAGGGGGGCAGGGCTGTCGGTCATGGCCCCCATTGTTGCCGCTTCCGCTGTGCGCGAGGACAGGGCGTCCCGGGTCGCACGAGTCCGGGGCCGCGGATTCAGCCCCGCGCGGCCCGGAATTTCTTCCACTGCGCGGTCATGACCTCCTGCGGCACGCCGCCGAAGTCGTCGGTGCCCAACAGGTCGGCGTGGAACTCCAGGGTGGTGGAGCCGGAGCGCACGACGGTCAGGTATTTGTGCAGCTTCAGCTTCCCCTTCACGTCGAGGACGGTGAAGTGGTAGGCCTTCGCGTCGTCGGCGTCCGCGGCGAAGGCCGGCACCTCGACGGGCTCGGCCGAAAGGTACTTCCCCTTCGCGAGCAGCCGTTCCTCGGTGAAGCCGGAGGCGCACCGGGTGCCTGCCGCGTCGAGCGCCGTCATCACCGCCGCGGCGTCCCCGCCCGCGTACGAGCGGAGGGTGACCTCGACGTCGATGCCGGGCTCCTCGCTCCTGGAGACCTCGCGCACCACCTGCGCGACGGGGTCCGGACCACCCGTCCCGGCGGCGAGGGTGACGAAAGGTTGGCAGACCTCCGGGTCGGCCGTGTAGTCGTCACGCATCGGAGGGTCGATGAGCGGCTCCGACGCGGCGTAGGACCCCACGGCCTCCCCGTCCGCGAAGGCGGTCTCCGCCAGCTCCCCTGCGGTGGCGGCCCGGGGGCCGGACGCGTCGGCGGGCGCCGGGGTGGCTGATGCGGCGGCTTTCCCGCCGCCCGCCGGTGCTTCCGCCTTCCCGTCCACGTCCTGGCCTCCGCCGCAGGCGGTCGTCCCCGTCAGCAGCAGTGCCACGACGGCTCCGGCGGCGAGTGCTCCTGGCCGCCGGGCGCCCTGTCTGCCCCTGTTCTCCGCCTCTGTCACCATGTCCACTCCCCCCTCGAACATCCCTAGCCGATTGTGATCATGACACGGTGGCATTTCGCGGGCGCGGGAGTTTCCACCGGACGCCCGTCAGCCGGCCTGCGGGACCAGACCCTCGGAGAAGCGCGCGAACACCTCGTGGAAGTCGGGGAAGGTCTTGCGCACGCAGCCCGGGTCGTCATAGGTGGTGCCGGGGTTGCGCAGCGCGGCGACCGCGAAGGACATGACGATGCGGTGGTCGCCGTGGGTGGTGATCTCGACGGGGCGCGGGGTCCCGGGGTGGATCTCGATCCAGTCGGGTCCGGTGTGCACGGTGATGCCCATCGCGCGGAGGTTCTCGGCGCACGCCTCCAGCCGGTCGCACTCCTTGACCCGGGTGTTGGCCACGTCCTCGATCCGGACCGGCCCGTCGGCGTACGGGGCGAGGGCGGCGAGCGTCGGCATGGTGTCGGAGATGTCCCGCATGTTGACGGTGACGCCCCTCAGGGTGCCGTCCGAGCGGACGGTGGTGGCGTCCTCGGTGATCGTCACCTCGGCGCCCATCCGCCGCAGCACGTCGACGAAGCGCAGGTCGCCCTGGAGGGCGTTCGCGCCGAGGCCGGGGACGGTGACCTCGCCACCGGTGAGGGCGGCCGCGGCGAAGAAGTAACTGGCGGTGGAGGCGTCCGGCTCGACCGCGTACGTGGTGGCGCGGTAGCCGCCGGGCGGCACGGTGAAGGTGTCGCCCTCGCGGGTGACCTCGACCCCGAAGTCCCGCATCATCGCGAGCGTGATCCCGATGTACGGCGCGGAGACCAGCTCGGTGACGTCGATCGTCAGGCCGCCGGCGGTCAGCGGGCCGAGCATCAGCAGGGCGGTGAGGTACTGCGAGGACTCCCCCGCGTCCAGGGTGATCCGGCCGCCCTCGATGCCGGCGGCGTGCACGCGCAGCGGGTGGTGGCCGTCCGCCGCGTCGTGGCGCAGGTCGACGCCGAGCTCGCGCAGCGCCCGGCTGAGCGGGGCGAGAGGACGGCGCCTCATCTGCTCGGAGGCGTCGAAGCGGTACGTGCCCGAGGGCGCGGCGGAGACGAGGGCGGGCAGGAAGCGGGCCGTGGTCGCGCCGTCGCGGCAGTAGACGTCGGCGTCGGTGATGCCGGGTCCGGCCGGGCGGCCCTCGATGTGCCAGCGGTCCGGCTCCTTCGTGACCGCGTACCCGAGGCGGGTGAGGCCCTCGGTGAACCCTTCGGTGTCGTCCGAGCGGAGCGGGTGCAGGAGGGTGGTGGTGCCGTCCGCCGCCGCGGCGAGGAAGAGGGCGCGGGCGGTGACGGACTTGGAGCCGGGAATCTGGATGACGGTCACGGCGGGTCATTTTGCCGTGTCCGCGCGCGGGGGGCGGGGCGCGTCCAGCGGGTGGACGCGCCCCGCGGAGCAGGCGGGCTCAGTTGTAGGGGCGGCGGGCGTTGTCGCCCCGGGCCGGGCCGGGGGTGGCGTCCGCGATCCAGGGGCCGTCGCCGCTGGGGTCGATGACCCCCTCCTCCAGCCAGGTGTACGAGCCCGCGAGGACCCGGTCGACCACCCGCCGGTCCAGGTCGTCGGTGTTGGCCCAGAGGCGGCCGAACAACTCCTCCGTCCTGAGCCGGGACTGCCGGCAGAAGGCGTCGGCCAGCTCGTACGCCTCGCGGCCGTGTTCGCCCTGGCCTCGCAGCAGCTCGGCGCGGACGCAGGCGGCGCTCATCGCGAAGAGTTCGGCGCCGATGTCGACGGTGCGGCCGAGGAACCCCTGCTTGGTCTCCATCCGGCCCTGCCAGCGCGACATGGCGTAGAAGGTAGAGCGGGCCAGCCGGCGCGCGGCGCGCTCGGCGTACCGCAGGTGGTGGGAGAGGTCCGGGTGTCCGGCGGGCCGGAACTCCGCGTACGAGCTGGGCACCTGACCGGGTCCGGCGACCAGTTTCGGCAGCCAGCGGGCGTAGAAGCCGGCCGCCGCGGCGCCGGCCCTCGCCTTGTCGGCGAGCGGCTTGTCGGGGTCGATGAGGTCGCCGGCCACCTTGAGGTGGGCGTCGACCGCCTCGCGGGCGATCAGCAGGTGCATGATCTCGGTCGATCCCTCGAAGATCCGGTTGATCCGCATGTCGCGGAGCATCTGCTCGGCGGGAACGGCCCGTTCGCCGCGGGCGGCGAGGGAGTCGGCCGTCTCGAACCCGCGTCCGCCGCGGATCTGCACGAGTTCGTCGGCGATCCGCCAGCCCATCTCGGAGCCGTAGAGCTTGGCGAGGGCGGCCTCGATCCGGATGTCGTTGCGGTCCTCGTCGGCCATCTGGGAGGCGAGGTCGACCACGGCTTCCAACGCGAAGGTGGTGGCGGCGATGAAGGAGATCTTCGCGCCGACCGCTTCGTGCCGGGCGACGGGCCTGCCCCACTGTTCGCGGACGGCCGACCATTCCCGGGCGATCTTCAGAGACCATTTGCCGACCCCGACGCACATGGCCGGGAGCGAGAGCCGGCCGGTGTTGAGCGTGGTCAGCGCGATCTTCAGGCCGGCGCCCTCGGGGCCGATGCGGTGGGCGGCCGGCACCCGCACCCCGTGGAAGCGGGTGACGCCGTTCTCGATGCCGCGCAGCCCCATGAAGGCGTTGCGGTGCTCCACGGTGATGCCCGGCGAGTCCGCCTCCACCACGAACGCCGTGATGCCACCGGGGTGGTCCGGGCCCTCGGGCACCCGGGCCATGACGACCAGCAGGTCGGCGACGACCCCGTTGGTGGTCCAGAGCTTCACGCCGTCCAGGACGTAGTCGTCCCCGTCCGGCACGGCGGTGGTGGCGAGCCGGGCGGGGTCGGAGCCGACGTCGGGTTCGGTGAGCAGGAACGCCGAGATGTCGGTACTGGCGAGCCGGGGCAGGAAGGTGTCCTTCTGCTCCTGGGTGCCGAACATCTTCAGCGGCTGCGGTACGCCGATCGACTGGTGGGCCGAGAGCAGCGCGCCGATCGCCGGGCTGGCCGAGCCGGCCAGCGCGAGAGCCCGGTTGTAGTAGACCTGGGTGAGGCCGAGGCCGCCGTACTTCGGGTCGATCTTCATGCCGAGCGCGCCGAGCTTCTTGAGACCGGCGATCACCTCGTCGGGGATGCGCGCCTCGCGCTCGATGAGTGCCCCGTCCACGTGGGCGAGGCAGAACGCGCGCAGCCGGGCGAGGAACTCCTCACCGCGCCGGACGTCCTCCCCGGCGGGCAGCGGGTGCGGGTGGATCAGGTCGAGGCGGAGCCGTCCGAGGAACAGCTCCTTCGCGAAGCTGGGCCGGTGCCAGTCCCGCTCGCGGGCGTCCTCGGCGACACGGCGCGCCTCGCGCTCGGTCACTCTCGCCTGCGGCGGATGCGAGCGGGGACCGGCGGAGGTCCTGGCCGCTTCGGGGCGGTCGGGGAGGTCCTGCGGGACCTGCGGTGCGGACATGGGGGCTCACCTCTCCGCGGGGCGGATCGGGGGACGGCCTGACGGCGGGTGACCGGCTCCGCGCCCGCGGGGTTGCGGCCGGTGGCACACGTCCGTATCTACCCGATTCGTCCCACCCCCACCACCGCAGCGGCGGACGCCCGGGGCAGGAACGCCGACTTGCCGGAGGCCGGGCCGGGCGGTGCCCGGTGCGTGCGATCGCGAGGCGGAGGGTCGCCCTCGCACGGTGCGTGCGAGGACGATTCCCACGACGCGGTGGGCGTGCGGGCCGGATGCCGCCCGGCAGACGGAGGTTCGACGACCCTCGCCTAGGGTGTGGCCGTGAACACAGAGACGCTCCTCGGGAGCACTGTCCGGTTGGAACCGCTCTCGGCCGGTCACGCCGAAGCCCTGCTTCCCTCGGCGTCCGACCCGGACGTGTGGCGGTGGATGCCGCGGCAGCGCCCGGAGACCACGGCGCAGATGCACGACATGCTCGGCGGGATGATCGCGGACACCACCCGCCGGTGCTTCGCCGTACGGCGCCTCGCCGACGGCGCGGTGATCGGCTCGACCAGCCTGTACGACCTCGATACGAACCAGGGCCGCGCCGAGGTCGGCACGACCTGGTTCGACCGTTCCTGCTGGGGAGGCCCCTACAACGCCGAGTCCAAGCTCCTGCTCTTCGGTCACGCCTTCGACGACCTGGGCGTCGTCCGGCTCGCCCTGCGCACCGATCACCTCAACGTGCGTTCCCAGCGCGCCATGGAACGACTCGGCCTGGTGTACGAGGGGACGCTACGCAGCCACATGCGGCGGCCGGACGGCTCCCGCCGCGACTCGGTGTACTACAGCCTGCTCGCGGACGAGTGGCCGGCCGCGCGCGAGCGGCTGGCCGACCGGGTCGCGGCCAAGACCGCGCCCCTGGGGTGACCGGGTCCCGGGCACACGCAGCCCCGGGACCGGAACGCCGACGGCCGGAGCCCCCGCACAGTGGGCTCCGGCCGTGGTGACGCGTCAGGACACCGTCTACAGGGCGAGGCCGGTCAGGACCAGGACCCGCTCGTAGGTGTAGTCGTCCATCGCGTAGCGCACACCCTCACGGCCGACGCCGGACTGCTTGGCACCGCCGTACGGCATCTGGTCGGCGCGGTACGAGGGGACGTCGCCGATGATCACGCCGCCGACCTCCAGGGCGCGGTGGGCGCGGAAGGCCGCCTGCAGGTCGTGCGTGAAGACGCCTGCCTGGAGGCCGTACTTCGAGGAGTTGACGGCCGCGAACGCCTCCGCCTCGCCGTCCACCTTCTGGATCGACATGACCGGTCCGAAGACCTCCTCCGAGGCGAGGGTGGTCGAGTCGGGGAGCCCGGTGAGGACGGTCGGCGCGTAGGTGGCGCCGTCGCGCTTGCCGCCGGTGAGGAGCTGGGCGCCGGCGGCGACGGCCTCGTCGACCCAGGACTCGACCCGCTTGGCCGCGTCCTCGCTGACGAGCGGGCCGACGTCGGTGGCGTCGTCGGAGGGGTCACCGGTGACCAGGGCCTCGGTGGCGGCGACGATCTTCGGGACGAGGCGGTCGTGGAGCGAGGCGTCGACGATGACCCGCTGCACCGAGATGCAGGACTGGCCGCCCTGGTAGTTGGAGAAGGTCGCGATGCGGGTCGCGGCCCAGTCCAGGTCCTCGTCCGAGGCGTAGTCGCCGAGAACGACGGCCGCGCCGTTGCCGCCGAGCTCCAGCGTGCAGTGCTTGCGCGGCACCGACTCCATGATCGAGTAGCCGACCGGGCCGGAGCCGGTGAAGGAGATCACCGGCAGCCGCTCGTCCTGGACCAGGGCGGGCATCCGGTCGTTCGGGACCGTCAGCACGGACCAGGAGCCGGCCGGCAGGTCGGTCTCGGCCAGCAGCTCGCCGAGTATCAGCGAGGAGATCGGGGTGGCCGGGGCGGGCTTGAGGATGATCGGGGCGCCGACGGCGATGGCCGGGGCGACCTTGTGGGCGCTCAGATTGAGCGGGAAGTTGAACGGCGCGATACCGAGGACCGTGCCGCGCGGGAAGCGGCGGGTGAGGCCGAGGCGCCCGGTGCCGCCCGCGTCGGTGTCCAGCCGCTGGGAGTCGCCGCCGTTGTACCGGCGGGCCTCCTCGGCGGCGAACCGGAAGACGGAGACGGCGCGGCCGACCTCGCCGCGGGCCCACTTGATCGGCTTGCCATTCTCGGCGGAGATCAGCTGGGCGATCTCCTCGGTGCGCTCCACGAGGCGGCGTACGACGTGGTCGAGCGCGGCGACCCGGACGTGCGCGGGGGTCGCGGCGAACTCCTCGCGCACGGCGTGCGCGGCGGCGACGGCCTCCTCGATCTGCGCGTCGGTCGGCACGCTGACGGTGCCGACGAGCCGGCCGTCCCACGGGTTGGTGACGGCGAAGCTGTCCTCGCCGGTGGCCTGGCGGCCGGCCAGCCAGAAGGCGTGGGTGGAAGTCATGGAGGTCCGGCCCTTCGGAAGGTCGTGTGGTGCGCGAGACGTGCGTCGTACGGGCCCCGCGCGGTGCGCGTGACACCCGTCGCGTGACGTGCCGACACGCGCGGTTCGTGGGTGCGGCGGCCCGCCGTCGCGGGTGTCGCCCGCCCACCGTAGGACGGGGCCCGGCCCGTGGGGCTTGTCCGTGATGGAGCAGGTGGTGACCGGGGGGCGCCGAATTGTCGAAGGCGCGGCGCCCCGGACGCGTTTCGTCGGTCGGCTGGTCCGTCGGTCGGCCCGGTCGGCTGGTCCGTCGGTCGGCCGGCCGGTTCCTCAGTCGCCGGCCGACGGCGAAGCCGTCGCCTTCAGGGCCAGCCAGAGTTCCATCCGCACGTCCGGGTCGTCGAGCGAGCGGCCGAGGATCTCCTCGACCCGCCGCATCCGGTACCGCAGGGTGTGTCGGTGCACCCCGAGGTCGGCGGCGGCGGCGTCCCACTGGCCGTGCCGGGAGAGCCAGGCGCGGAGCGACGCCACCAGGTCGCCCCGGCCCTTGGCGTCGTGCTCGCGCAGGGCGCGGAGCATGCCGTCCGCGAAGGCGCGTACCGCGTCGTCCGCGAGGAGCGGCAGTACCGAACCGGCCGCCAGTTCCTCGTGTTCCACCAGGGCCCTGCCCCGGCGACGGGCGACCGAGAGGGCCTGCTCGGCCTGTTTGTACGCGGCGGCGACCGCTATCGGCCCGGCGGGGGCGGACAGCCCCACCACCGGGCGAGCGCCCTCCGTCCCCTTGTCGCGTACCGGCCGGGCGTCCTGCGCCTGCGCGACGGCGGCGCACGCGGCGACCGCCGCACCCCCGTCCACGGCCAGCACCACCAGCCGCTCACCCTCGGGGACCGCCAGGAGCGGCTCGCCGGACCGGATCGTGACGTCGCGGCGCACCAGGACCTGGGGGTGGATGACCAGGTGGATGCCACGGTTCTGGCGGGACAGCTCGTTGGTGACGGAGTCG
>NZ_JBSFVR010000112.1:0-21129 GCF_053592415.1 Streptomyces sp. NPDC002690
AGGGCTCGATCTGCTGCGGGAGATCCTCCGGCTGCACGTCGGACAGGACCCCGACCTCACCCGCACTCGTACCGGCGCCGCCGCGTCCCAGTACCCCAGCAGCCGCGCCGCGTCGGCGGGATCGTCCTTCCGGACGACGCCGAGCAGATGGCCGGGCAGGAGCGAGAGCACGTCGCGGTCGCCGGGGAAGTAGGCGGCGGCCAGGCCCAGGGAGCCCGCGACGGAGACCGCCTCCGCCGTGCTCATCACGGTGGAGGGGCGTTCGACCTCCCAGCCTTCGACCGAGTGGCCCTCGCGCAGGTCCCGGAAGGCGGTGACCAGGGCTTCGAGGACGGCGTCGTCCACCTGGTAGGCGGCGCCCACCCGTTCGACGGCCGCCCGGGACTGGCGCCTGACGAGCGCGGTCTCGGCGTCCACGTCCCCGATGGGGCCCACGGTCTCGAAGTTGAAGCGCCGCTTCAGTGCGGCGGACATCTCCGAGACGCCCTTGTCCCGCAGGTTGGCGGTGGCGATGAGGGTGAACCCGGGGGCCGCGTGTACCTGGGCCCCCTCGCTGCCCGCGAGTTCGGGGACCGCGATCCGCCGCTCGGACAGCAGTGACACGAGGGCGTCCTGAACCTCCGGCAGGCAGCGGGTGACCTCCTCGATACGGGCGACGGCCCCCCTGGTCATGGCCGTGAGTACCGGGGAGGGCACCAGAGCCTGCTCGGTGGGCCCCTGGGCGAGCAGCAGCGCGTAGTTCCAGCCGTACCTGAGCTGGTCCTCGGTGGTGCCCGCGGTGCCCTGCACGGTGAGGGCGCTGGTTCCGCAGACGGCCGCCGACAGCAGTTCGGAGAGCATGGACTTGGCGGTGCCGGGTTCTCCCACGAGGAGGAGTCCGCGCTCTCCGGCGAGGGTGACCACGCACCGTTCGACCAGGGCGCGCTCGCCGACGAACTTCTGCTCGATCACCAGGCGGAGCGGTACCCCGGCTCCTGGCCGGGCGCCCTTCGGCAGACTCAGTGCCTCGTCCGCGCTGCCCATCACGAAGGTGACGACGGCGCGCGGGGTGAGCAGCCAGCCGGGTGGGCGGGGTCCTTGGTCGTGGGCGGCGAGGAAGGCCAGCTCGGTGGCGTACCGGTCCTCGGGCGGCGTGGTCTGGCGGTGCGCCCGACCGGGCGGCGCCGCCCGGTCCGGGACGCCGGCCGTAGCGGTGCCGTCCGTGGTGGTCGTGGTGTTGTTCGTCATCGGCGGCGGCCCTTCCGGGTTGCGCGGGTGTCCAGTTCTTCGAAGGCGGGGGCGTCGCCGCCGCGGGCCCGTGCCCAAGCCGCTGCGAACAGCGCGGGCACGGGGAGGTGGGGCAGGGTCCGGGCGGACCCGGCCACGGGGTACAGACTTTCCTTCCAGGTCTCCAACGGCAGTCCGGGGGCGCCTCGTTCGAGCCAGCCGCAGGGAAGGAACAGCATGCGGCCGGCGCGGGAGCGCTTCGCCTCCACGACGAGGTCGGTGGCGGTGAGTTCCGCACGGGCCTTCTTGACCCGTGCCGGCTTCCACCCGGTCCACCGGACACAGTTGCGGTCCGTGGGGTCGGGCAGGGCGAGCAGCATCAGATAGAGCGCTGCGGCGTCCTCGCTCAGGCCGAGGGCGTCGACGGCCTCGGCCACCAGCTCCGGTACCGCACGCGTCGGGTCCTGGGCCGGGTGGAGCGGGGAGCCGTCGGGGGCACCCGACGAGACCAGCGCGACGGTCTCTTCGCCCAGCAACGCGCGCAGGGCGAGCAGATCGCCGGTGCCGTGGCCGGCGACGATGCCCTCGATCAGGCCGAACGCCGGATCGTCGGGGCCCGCCAGTCCGGCGGGGCGAATCAGCACCCTTTCACTGCTGCCGTGGCCGGGGGCGAGGAGCAGCGCCGTACCGGCACGGACCAGTCCGTCGGCGCCGGCGCCGCCGGACTCGGGGAGCCCGTGGGCGGCGCGGACCGCGGGGCCGATCGAGTTACCCGCCTCGGTCCACTGCAGACCGAGTTCCAGCACCAGGCCCGGGTCGGCGAGGCGGCCACGCAGAGCCGCGAGCCCGACGGGCAGGTGCGCCCGCAGGGGGTGCCCGTACGGCAACGTGTAGGCGAGGGTGCGCAGGGCGGTGAGTGCCGAAACGAGGGCGCCGCGTGCGTTCACCTGGCGCAGGACCGGGCGACCGGTGCTGTCCGGGACATCGGTGCCGTGGGCGAGCCAGGTCCGGGAGCCGGTGTTGAGGATCAGGTCGACGGCGTCCGCTGTGGTACCCGACAGGTCGAGGTCCAGTTCTTCGGGGACACGGACGAGGGTGGCCAGTCTCTCCTGCCAGACCTCGCCGGCGGCCCCGACGTCCGGGCCCGTGGACCACAGCTCGGCCGGGTCCGCGGGGAGCAACGCCCGGAGCACGGCGTGCAGGTCGGCGGGGGGCAGGGCGTCCAGCCCGGCCTGGGCGGCCTCGAAGGCACGCGTCTTCACTCCGAGCAGCGCCAGCGCCTCGGAGCCTGGGTCCTGGACCGCGCCGGACAGCAGCGCGGTGGACTGGAGGGGGCCGATGCCGGTGGCCGTGTGGAACGCCTCGGCGGCCTCCGGACGCCAGGGTGCCGGGCCCTGCTCCCGTACCAGGGTGGTGAGCCGGGTGAGCCGGTCGCGGGCGATGCCGTTCCGGTACACGTACTCACGGTCCAGGGTGAAGCCGGGGACGGGCCCGAAGGCGCCGGTCGGGTCGTGGTCCAGGGCGAGCCAGCGTGCGGCGTCGTTCCGGGAGTTCTGGCCGCGGCTGTCGAGGACCACCACGGTGCGGGCGCCTCTGCGCAGCACCTGGCCGAGACGGTGCACGACCTCGTGGCGTCCCGTCCCCGGTGTCCCTCCGCCGTACGGCTCGACGAGCACCACCTGCCGGACCGTGCCGGCCGGGTCGGCCAGCGGGCCTGCGGCCAGTGCTTCCAGCAGCACGAGGAGCCCGGTGCGGTGCTCGTGGGAAGTGGTCGCCGAGGCGGCCCGGTAGGCCAGTTCGGGCAGCACGCCGAGGACGGAGGTCCAGCTCAGGGAGTCGCCGGGCACCGTGTACTCGTCCCGTTGCCAGCCGTCCGCGGACGTGAACGGGACCTTGGACGGCGTGGGCGGGCCGAACGCCGGCCGGCCGCCGAGGACATGGTTGACGGCGAGGATCTGCCGGATCACGGTCCACCGGCGCCCTCCTCCCCACCAGCCGCCGCGCATCCGCTCGGAGCTCCAGGCGGAAGCGTTCTGCAGGGTCGTGTCGTCGCCGTGCTCGGGCGCGTGGTCGAAGAACATGCCCTGGGTGCGCGCGAGGTCCCGCGGAGCGGCGGGCTGCACGGGCTTGGGCTGTTCCAGGTACCGGGCCGCTGTGGCAGCACGGTCCACCGCGTTCCTCACGAACGCGGTGATGCCTGCGAGGAGCCGCGGGTCGGTCACCTCGGGCAGCACCCGGGCGAGGGCCTCCTCGCTCAGCTCCCGCGACGAGGGCCCGGTGTACTCCTCGACGGCTCGGAACGCCTGGAGGTGCTGGGCGACCGCGGCGGCGACCACCTCGAACATCTCCCCCGCCCTGGAGTCCGTCAGGTTCCGCAGGACGGCGGAGCCCCGCTCGTCCCTCGGGCGCAGGGCGTGCCAGTAGGCGACGGGGGGCACGTAGGGGGTGCCCCCCGCGTCGTTCCCGCCGGAGGAGCCGGAGATGACGGACCACAGGCTGCCCCCGGTGCCGTCCGTGTCCGCCGGGTGCGCTTGGACGGAGCGATGGTCCAGGGTCAGGACCGGCCGTGATCCGCCGGGCAGGGTGAGGGCGCCGAGCGGTACCGGTGAGCCGCCCCCGGGCAGCGGGTGCGGCAGGGTCACCGTGTGTCCGTCCGGGGTGCCCGCGACGATCCGGTGCCCGTCGGCGGGGGCCGCTGTGCCGGGTTCGTCGACCGTGCGGCGGACCCAGCGGCCGAGGACCGTGCCGTCCGTGCCGAGCGGCGTGGTCTCCAGACCGGGCTGGAGCGGCAGCACCTGGCAGTGCTCGGTGAGCAGCCGGGTGTTGTCCCGAACCCCGGAGCGGAGGAAGGCGGGGAGGGACGCGCGGCCGTGCGTACCGGCGACCGGGTCGTATTCCAGCCACACCCGCTGTGAGCCCTGATGGCCTTCCCGCCAGTGGCCGGTGCCGTCGGAGATGACGGCGCGCTGAGGCGGGAGGGAGGTGTCGCCCGCGTAGAGGGCCTTGCCTCCGGTGGCCCTGCCGCCGCCGGGCAGCGGCAGGCATACCTCGTCCGAGGCGCCGGAGCCTCCCCAGCGGGGGATCTGCTCGCCGCCGACGGTGAACACCTCGGTGGGGCGGTGCGACCAGTAGCCGCGCTGCGCGCCGTCTTCCCACCAGACGACCAGCAACTCGCCGTCGACGTAGCGGAAGGCGAACGTCCGCCAGTGGTCGACGCTCGTGGGCACCCGCAGGGTGTGCCGCAGCAGAACACCCTCCGGGCCGATGACGACGGCCCGTTCGAGGGTGTGCAGGATGAGTTCGGGCCAGGCGCCGGTGACACCGACGCTCTCCGACCGGTGATGCCGCTGACGCGGGGCGGAAGCGACCTCCGCGGCGAGTTCGGCGTACGTCTCGTCGAGCGTCGGCCAGCCCAGTTCGTCGAGGACGCCGGTGCGCAGGGTGGAAGCGAGCAGCGGCACGACGTCGTGGCTCTTCAGGAGCCGCACGGCCTCCGGGGCGACGTCGGCGGCCACGGTGCGGAACGCCGAGAGCTTGTTGTGCGCGGTACGCAGCCCGGGGAACCCTCGCGCGGCCGTGTACTCCTCGGCGCAGGCGGTCAGCCACTCGCGCAGGATTTCGCAGAGCACGGGGTGCGCTGCCAGCTTCGCCATGGCCGCATCGCCCAGCCGCTGGCCGCGCTCGTCGCCGAGGCCGCCGATGCTGCGGTACAGAAGGGCGCGGAAGACCGGTCGTCCGGCGACGGCGGCCAGACCCTGCGCGTCGGGGGCGGTGTCGGTGAGCCACGGGCCGAGCGGGACACCGGGGGCGTGCGCGCTGCCCGTGCCCCGGTCGTCCGGCTCGACGACGGGGACGCCGGAGGCCAGGCAGACGTCGAGAAGGTCCAGGTCGGCGTTGCGCTGCCAGCGGCCCTGGAACAGCTCGACGGGACGACCGTCGGCGCGCAGCCGGTCCGCCATCCGGGCGGCCAGAGCGAGGGTCTGCGGGCTGCGGGCCGCGGTGGCGCGGTTGCGCCGGCGGTGCGCCTCCCAGCGGGCGAGCCAGTCGGCCGGGGAGACGGACGAGGTGGAGGGGGCTTCGCGGGAGGCGGCGTCGTCGGAGGTGTCCGGGAGGGCGGTGAGCAGGGCCTCCGCGCCGGAATCGGCCAGCAACACGAGCCAGTCGGCGTCGCCGTCCTTGTCCTTGCGGCTCTCGCTGAAGGTCTCCGGGAAGAAGCCGAGGAGCCGGACCCGCACGGCCTCGTCCTGGCGGGCGAGGGCGACGAGAGCGGAACGGTAGGTCGCCCAGAACGAGACGGGGGCGCGGACGACCCCCGGCGAGCCGATCAGATCGGCCATCAGCTCGCGCTCGGCGGCCTCGCGGTCCAGACCGGCGGCCTTGACCAGCGCGCGCACGTCCTGCGGCAGCGCCGCGTACGGTGGCATGCCGGCCGCGCAGCGCTCGACCAGCAGACGACGGAACTGCGCCCAGGCGTCCACCGGTGCGAGCCGGGCCACCAAGTCCCGCACGTACTGCCGCAGCGCCTTGACGGTCAGCGCGCCGGCGAAGGCGAACTCCAGGAAGACGGCCCGCTGCCGTTCCTCGTCCACGACCAGTCCGTGCACCCGCTCGGCCTCGCGGGCCTTGCCGAAGAAAGAGGCGGCGTAGGTGGTGTTCTCGGCCTGGAGGAAAAGTCGTGAGACCTGCTCGTAGTAGGTGGGTAGGAAGTGGGGCACGGCACGGCCGAGCCGGGTGCCGAGTGCGTCGAATCCCTCCTTGGCCGCTCCGGCGCGGGTCCTGGCCTGCCGGCCCAGCCGCTCGATGTCCTTGACCAGGGCCAGGGCATGGTGCCCGTTGGCCGGGTCGTTGACCAGTGCCCACGCCGGGAAGCCCAGCGTCTCGCGGCGCACCTGTCCCACGACGGGTGCCTCGGAGGTCCGGGCCAGCCCGAGGAACTCCAGGGCCAGGTCCTCGGCTTCACCGAGAGTGCCGGGCACGAGCCGGACCACGGAGCGGTCGCCGAGGGCGGCGTGCGTGTAGGTGCGGGCGGTCAGCGCGTCGGCGTCGTCCCGGTCGGTGGTACCGGACGGGAGGATCGCGCCCGCGTCCAGCAGGGCTGCCGCGCGTGTCTCGGCGGCGGCCGGAATGGAGGTGTTCCCGCCGCGGTCCTGGGCGGGGAGGAACGCCTCTCCCTCTGCCGTCGGGTCCGTGTGGGTGTTCGTCGTCGTGATGCTCATGCCGCCCGCTCCTCGTCCGCCACGTCGCGGCCGGCGTAGAGCGCCGCGGCCATGCGCATGCCCTCGGACCATGCGACGGGGCCGACCTCGGCGACCGTCAGCGCGCGCCCGGCAGGGTCGGTCCAGCCCAGCGGGCCCGTCTCGGTGTCGTACTCCCCGTATCCGTCGTGCTCGCCGATCCAGATGCGCGCCTCGGTGGTGGCGCCGTCCTCGACGACCGGGCAGACCGCGTATCCGCCGCGCGACCGGTACCCGAGTTGGGTGACGCGACCGTGCAGGAAGCGGAGTTCCTTGAACGCGCCGCCGGCGTAGGTGTCCACGGAGGTGGCGTCCGGGGCGAGGCCGGGCGGGCGGCGCCACACCTCGCGGAACAGCTGGTCCACGGTCTGGCGCACCGCCAGTTCGACCGCGAATTCGCGCAGGTCGTCGAGGTCGTCGAGGAGTACGGGGTGGGGCACGCTGACGACGTCCGGAGTGATACGGACCGTGTCGCCGTCCAGGTCGACGAGACCCAGGCCGCGGTCGGGGTCGACATCGCGCAGGAACCCGGCGATCCCACCGTCCGCGCCGGTGACCACGACGTCCCGCAGGGCCGCCCGCCACGCGGGGTCGGGCCAGACGCGGGCGAGCACGGCCGTGGGGACGGGCAGCGAACGCACCATCCACTGCTCGACGTCCCTCAGGCACTGGAGTTCGTGCCGTTCCAGCCATTCGGTCAACTGCCGGAGCCCGACGACCGCCGGATCTTCCTTCAATTTGGCCGGGACGGACTGCAGCCGTCGGCCCTTCGCGTTGCGGCAGACCACCTTGCCCGCCTCCAGGGCGACTTCGTAGTCGCCCGCCTGAACCCACCCCATGCGCTGTTCTCCCCGTTGTTCCGGACGGCCGCCGAACCAGCGACACGCCGATGAAACCCGTCGACGGCGACGCACCGTGACCAGTGGAAGAGACTCTAGGCGTCCCCACTGACAACGGATTCGGCTGCCTCCCCCTCGCCGTACGAGCACGCCCCGTCAGGTTCCTCGCGCTTGCGCGAAGCGGCCGCTCGCCTCCGGCCCCGGCAGGGCCGCAGGGCATCGGCCCAAGTCCGGCCCTCTCTTCGAGCGGTTCCGCAGGGAAACCTCCTGCGGGGCCGAATCTGCGGCGGGTCCTCCGCGGGGCCACCCCGCGGGTCCGGATGTGCGGCTCTCACCGGACCTGCACCACCGGTGTCACGACCTGACCGCGGCCCGCGCCAACCGGATCGTCCGGTACCGGAACTCCAGGGCGTCCCTCCCCCGGCAGGTCGTGCGGGACGGCCGTCGGCCCTGGGCCACCACCGGGCCCCGAAGTCCACCGACGGGCGGCCCACCCCGGTGGAACGGACGGTCGGCCGGGCACGGGTCACATCCCGGACACCCGTCGCGCGCGGCACGACTCACGCCCTGGCGGGCCTTCAGAAGATCGTGATGCCGCACGAATCGGACGACGTCAATCGCCGAAGCCGCCGCCCCCACGTGAGGAGGCGACGCGGAAGGCGCTCACCGGGCCTCGACGCCCCGCGTCGACAGAGGCGCCCAGGTGTATCGGACGCGCACACCCTGGTCGCGGAGCCAGGCGGCCTCGCGGTGCCGGAGTTCGCGCGCGGACTCGGGGGCGATGGCGCTGGGCCAGCGGACGAGTACCGCGGCGACGTGGCCCGTCTGTGCGAGCTGCCTCACACGCCGCCACCCTCGGCGCCGGGCCGGGTCGGGCTCACCGTAGGTGTCGGTGACGACCTCGGCGATCGTCAGCCCGCGCTCCCGGGCGAACGTCTGGCCTTCCGTCCGCGCGCGCTGGGCGGCTTCCCCGGGTTCGCCGGGGGCACGGTCGGCGCATACGTACAGCACGACCGGAGAAACGGCTTCACCGTGGGGGGTCATGGGCGCCTTCTGTCGATGGATCGAGGAGGAGGGGTTCCTCGCTTCCGAAGGGGACGCAGCGGGCGTGCGACCGCTGCGGGGAAGGTGCCGCGCTCGGTGTCGTCCGGTGCCCACGGCATCAGGGTCGAGCCGTCAACTCAGCCCAGACGACCTTTCCTTCGCTCCGCGTCGAGCGGGCGGAGCCCCAGCTGTCCGCGAGTTGCTGGACGAGGAGCAGCCCTCGCCCGCTCTCCTCGCCGGGGCCGACGCGACGCCCGGACGGACGGACCGGGGGGCCGTCCTCGTCGTGGAGTTCGATGCGCAGGCGCCGCTCGTCACCGGTCAGAGTGAGGCCGCAGAGGACATGACCACTGTCGGTGTGCAGTACCGCGTTCGTGGCCAGCTCGGAGACCAGCAGCACCGCGTCGCAACACGTGTCGCCGGGCACCTCCCAGGCGCAGAGCCGGTCGCGCACCGCGTCGCGGGCCGTTCTCACGCTGGCACGCAGGGCGGGCAGGCCGAACCAGTACTCCCGGCGTGGCACCGTCCCGGCTAAGACGGGGGTCGAGGCCGGGGCTGAGGGCGTGGACAGTGTCACGTATGTCGCCTTCCAGCGCATGTCGGAGAGACGGGCGCGGTGAGGGGATGCGGGCTGCGACGCGAGCGGCGAAAGGCGTGTACCGAGGTAGGCGTCCGTCGGCGGGGCGCCGACGACACCATCGACATCACGCATTCCCTCCCGGTCGGATCTCGCGTCGACACCATGGTTCGACTGCTCACCCAACCACTATGCGCGTGATCGGACTCACGCTGCAACCGACTCCCTGATAATTTCAGAAGCACGGGTATCACCCTGGCGTCGACTTCAAGTCAGTGACAGAATCCTGTTATTGATGGACCCTCAGGAGGTTGGGGCGTGAGCGAAGCCCGCACCGGCACCAGCGCGCCGACAGTCCTGCGCATGATCCTCGGTCGCCGCCTGCAGGAGCGGCGGATCGGCGCCGGAGCCTCGCTGGAGGACGCCGCGAAGGCGCTGCGCGTGCAGACCCTGACGATCCGCCGGCTGGAAAAGGCCGAAGTCGCACTGAAGCCTCTCTACGTGGAGAAGCTCCTGGAGACCTTCGGCGCGGACCGCCAGGAGATCGACGAGTTCGTCGACTTGGCCGAACAGGCGAACAAGCCCGGCTGGTGGCACTCGTATCGCGACGCCGTCCCCAGTTGGTTCACCGCCTACGTCAGTCTGGAGTCCGGGGCCAAGACCCTTCGCACGTACGAACCCCAGTACGTCACCGGCCTTCTGCAGACCCCCGAGTACGCTCACGCCGTGCTGCGCGGTGGGTTGCCGAACGGCAGCGAGGAAGAACTCGCACGCCGCGTGGAGTTGCGGCTGCGCCGCCAGAGTCTGCTGGAGCGGGAGGACGCACCCACGTTGTGGGTGGTCATGGAGGAGGCCGTCCTGCACCGGACGGTGGGCAGCCCTCAGGTGATGCGGGAACAGCTCGAACGGCTCCTGGACATCTCCGAACTCGCGCACATCAGCATCGACATCGTGCCGTTCTCGGCCGGCGCGCACATAGGGGCGTGCGCCCCCTTCACGTATTTCCGCTTCGAGGAACCCGAGTTGCCCGACATCGTCTACAGCGAACTCCTGTCCGCCGCTGTCTACCTCGACCAGCGCGCGGACGTCGTGTCCCACCTCGAGGCACATTCCCGTATGGCGCTCCAGACGTCGTCCGAGGACAGCAGGGCGCTCTTGAACCGCATGCGTAAGGAGCACTCATGACAATCACCGACGACAGCATCTACAACGGCATGCCGGCCCGCAACCTCGGGGAACAGGGCTGGGAACGCCCCTGGAGCGGGCCGAACGGCGGCCAGTGCGTCGAGACGAAGCAACTCACCGACGGACGCGTGGCCGTCCGGCAATCGACCGACCCGGCAGGGCCGGCGCTGATCTACACGCCGGAGGAGATCGGCGCGTTCGTCCGCGGAGTCAAGGAAGGTCTCGCCGATCACCTGGCCGGCGGCTGAACCGGCGGCGGGCAGGAGGGACGACGACACCGGTCCCGTACCAGGCGCCGGACAGACACACGCACCAAGGGGAGAACATGACCACCAGTCAGGCCCGCCGGGATCTCGACACGAGCAGGCCGCATTCGGCCCGGATGTACGACTACTTCCTCGGCGGCAAGGACCACTTCGAAATCGACAAAGAGGCGGCTCTGGTCGCGGCCGAGGCCCACCCCGGTCTCTACCTGACCGCCCGCGAGAACCGGGCTTTCATGCAGCGGGCCACCCGTGTACTGGCGGAAGAGCACGGTATCCGCCAGTGGCTGGACATCGGCACGGGCATCCCGACCGAGCCCAACCTGCACCAGATCGCCCAGTCGGTGGTGCCCGAGGCCCGCGTCGTGTACGCCGACAACGACCCCCTCGTCCTCAAGTACGCCGAACGCCTCATGCGCAGCACGACGCAAGGACGCACGGCGTACATCGAGGCCGATGCCACCGATGCCGATGCGCTGATGAGCGCCGTGGAGGACTCGGGGGTCCTGGACTTCAGCAAGCCCATCGCCCTCTCCCTCAACGCGCTCATGCACTTCGTCACCGAGCCGCACGACCCGTACAGCATCGTCCGCCGACTGCTGGAACCGCTCCCGGCGGGCAGCGCCCTCGCCATGAACCACTGCACGCCCGACTTCGATCCCGACACCTGGAACCAGGTCGCGGATGCCTACACCAACTCCGGCACTCCGGTGAAGTTCCGCTCGCACAGCGACGTCAGCCGCTTCTTCGACGGGCTCGACCTGATCGACCCCGGCATCGTCTGCTGCCACCGCTGGCGTGCCGCCGAGGACGCGCCGGAGATCGCGGACGCCGAGATCAGCCTGCTCGCGGGCGTAGGCATCAAACGCTAGTGCAGCGTCAGCCAAGGTTTACCCGTCGAGGAGCGGCGTCAGGTGCGCGCTCTCGGCGTGCCGGCCGGAAGCCCCGTACTGGACGTACTCGGGCTTTCGGCCGGTGCGGCAAGAGTGCGCACCGGGCGTCGCGACGGCGCCACTTTCGACACACGCCCTGCCGGGATGGCCCGAAGCCCGTCCGGGACGTATCCGGCGACCGCCGCTCCCGCGGCCGAGGGCGCCACGCCAGATCCGTTGCCGCTGCGCTGTCGACGACCTGACGCTCCAAGATCGAGCTGCTCCGCGGTGCAGGCGCAGTACCCTTCCGACACGTATGTCGCACGGTCGAGCACTCCGGGAGGGAAGAGCGCGCCGGCCCGGAACGACGACAACGAGCTCGAAACGCATGCGGTGCTGATCGACGATACCGTGGTGGCGCTTGCGCTCCTCAGCACGGGCGTTGGCATCGGGGTTACTGCGGCGGAGGCCGCGCCGCGCGTCAAGAGCGGGCTCGTCAGCCTCAAGTCGAAGCTGAGCCGCCCGGCGGAGCAGGCCTCCGGCACACAGGCGCCCGCCTCCTGACAGTCGTGGCAAAGGCCAGCCGGAACAGCCTGACGGTCCTCGACCGCACACCGAACGAGTCAATTCGCTCAGTGGCACAGGGGTTTCCCTCGACGGTGGCGCCCGGCGACACTCCTCTTCCAGGTCCGTCAGTCGCGGGCGTGTCAGGCCATCGCGGACTACGGGATCTCTCCGCGGCGAGAGCGAGACGCATTTGTCGATCACGACCGGATACATGCCCGGCCCGCGTCGGAATCTGACGTACCACCAGGCCGCGGCCACCGCAGATCTCCCGGTCGACGAACGGCATCCGCTGGTGAGCTCATCAAGTCGGCCATGGGGTGGTCGCGTTGGGCACGGCGGCCGTGGATGGTCCTGCGGTAACCTCGCTGCATTCGGCAGCCGACCAGAGACACAGGTGGGACAACGGTGACCCAGGAAGCCAACAAGAGCAGCCGGTTGAACCCTGAGCCGCGGCCGGACCTGGTGTCGCGCGCGACGGAGTTCCTGCCGCCGGGCAGCGAGATCAGGCAGGCGTTCATCGCGCAGAGCGCGCCGAACTTCCTGTTCTTCGTCGTGACGTACATGACCGGTCTGACGATGCTGGTCAACAAGTACCGGTGCGTGGCCGTCACGAAGGACGAGATCTACGTGCTCGACAGCACCAAGCTGTCCGGTGGCGCCAGCCCGCAGAAGCTGCTGGGCACGATGCCGCGCCGCACCGAGCTCGGTCCGGGCCGCGGCAACTGGTGGACGATCGAGCTCCTCGGCGAGAAGCACTGGGTGCACAAGCGCTTCTTCGAGCAGCTCGCGGCCGCCGACCGGGAGGCCGGCTTCACCTCGTAGGGCTCGCGACCGGTGGACGCGGTGGCCGTGGGACGAAGAGGTCTGTCCCCGGCGACCGCGTTTGCCGTGTGCGGGGACGAAACGACGGGCTGTCGTCGACCGTGACGAAGCCTACCGGTCGGCCGGCGCCGCCCACGGCGGCTTCGTCGGCCGCGGGGCTCTCCCGCGTCGACCGCCCGGCCTTCACCTCGTACACCGTCGTGGGGCGACGGGCGGCTGCCGCCAGGCACTTCTTGATCGCCGCGTCCTCCGGCTCCCACGAGGTGTCCTCGTCGTGAAGGAGCAGGTCGGGTTCGCGGCCACCGTCCTGCGCGCGAGCGGGACGTGCCGGAGCGCCTGAAGCGCGGTACCTCAGGCCGCGGCCTGTTCCTCGATCGTGCCCGTGGCGGCCAGGGCCCGCAGGGAATCGGCGGTCGGACGGTCGCGCTCCCGGTGATCGCGGACGTCCGCGTGGTTCAGGAAAGGCACCCGCTCGGCCCTGCCACAACCGCTGGGACGAACCGGTGCGAGCCGCTGAACCGGTGCCGCCGGCGGAGAGTCGAAGTCCCGCCGGTACGAGACCGGTTCAGCGGCTCGGGGTTCTCACGTCGTCGCGAACTCGAACCGCGACGGGGCCATGTCCACCGCGGCGACCGCTTTGTAGAGCTGCTCGTTCAGGCGTTGGATCCGCAGTTGGTCGGGGACGGGGCGGCTGCGCTCGCGCATGATCTCCTGCGAGACCTGCAGGATCGGCTTGATCTCGGTGACTCCCAGGCCCTTGCCGTCCAGGTAGGGCAGCGCCCAGAAGTCGAAGTCGTACAGCGGCAGCCAGGTCGACTCGGTCACCTCGTCGAACATGACGTCGCACCAGCGGGCAGCCTCCACGGCGTTCATGGTGCGGTGCGACCAGTCGTAGGCCGAGCCCTCGATGCCGTGCATCTCCTTGCGCTGATAGACCGGGGCCTTCGGGTTGCCCCACCATGCCTGGGCGCGCCAGAACGTCGGGCCGGTCTCGTTGAGGAAGTCGATGGTGTTGCGGATCGTCTTCTCGTTCTCGCCGGGGAAGCCGACGATGATCGAGGCGAAGGTGGTGATGCCGCGCTGCTTCAACTGGGCGATGCCGTTGCGGTACTGGGAATCCTGCGCGAGCTTGTTCATCGCCGCCAGGATGTCCTGGTCGCCGGACTCGATGCCCAGGAACACGCCCTTGCAGCCGCTCGCGGCCGCCAGGTCGAAGGTCTCCTCGTCGCGGGCGTTCGAGCAGCGGAAGTAGGAGTACCAGTTGAGGCCGAGGTCCTCCTCGATGAGCATCCGGCACAGTTCCTTGAACCGCTTCGGCGGCACGTTGAAGGTGTCGTCGACGAACACCAGGTTCTTGACGCCCAACTCGGCCATCGCGCGCAGCTCGTGGCGCATGGCGTCCACCGAGGCGGTGGTCAGCGCGCCGGCCCGCTGCGGATAGTCGCAGAAACTGCACTTGAAGGCGCAGCTGCGGGCGGTGCGGGTCTGGGCGGTGGCGCCGATGACGGACGGGTGGAAGCCGGACCAGTCGATCGTGGCGTGGTCGAGGTCGTTGGCCTCGGGCTTCTTGGGCCCGGAGACCCAGCTGCCGCCGACCTGGGTGACGACGTTGGCCAGGCCCTGCGGCGAGCGGCCGGCCTGGACGGCGCGGGTCAGCTCGACCAGCGCGGTCTCGCCCTGCGATTCGACGACGTAGCTGTCGGCGCCCATGCCGTGCATGAGGCCCTGTGCCATGTCGGTGACGCCGTCGAGGCAGATGTTGTCGACCAGCGGGCCGCCGACGACTATGTGCGTGTTCGGGGCGTAGTAGCGGATGAAGTCGATGACCGGCAGCACGGGCATGATGTTGACGTAGAAGGTGGTCGTCACGGCGACGACGGCGGGCCCGCGCTCCAGCAGGTCGGCGAGGCGCTCCTGCTCGGCGCTGAACAGCGACACGGTCTCAGCGGCCAGGCCGGCCTTGCGCAGGAAGTTGGTGAGGTAGATGCCTGCGAGGTTGTGCACCTCGCCGACGTGGTATTTGTCGTTGCGGCCGGTCGCCTTGTTGCGCAGGGTGCTCAGGGCGTCCATCCAGGACAGGTGACGCCCGTCGACCTCCATGAACTCCTTGCTGTAGATCTGTTGGGTGGGCGAACCCGCTCCGGTGCTCTCGCACATGGCGCGGTAGTCCTGGAAGTCGCCCTCGTTGTAGCCGATGACCACGCAGTCCAGTGGTTCCGTCATGAATTCCGTCTCCTGTGTGTCCCAGCGGATCGGGTGCGGATGTGCCCCCGGATGTCGCACGGCGCGTGGCCCCGTGGCCCGGCCTAGTCTTCGTCGAGGCCTCCGAGCGCGGCGCGCACGAGGTCGTCGATGTCGAGTTCCATCACCGAGCGCTCCACCTCGGCAACCTCGGCCGCTTCGGTCGCGGCGGTGGTGTCGGCGTCGGTCGTCGGCTGCGGGATGCGGAGGATCCCGAACTCCTCGGCCAGCAGGCCGGCCACGGCGCGCGGGTTCGGGTGGTCGAACATCAGGGTCGCCGGCAGCCGCAGCCCGGTCGCGGCCTGCAGCGCGTTGCGCAGCTCGATCGCGGCCAGCGAGTCGAGGCCGAGGTCGGTGAACCCGCAGTCGGCGTCGATGTCGGCGATGTCGCCGTGGCGCACCGCGGCGGTCCGGGCGCGGACCAGCTCGACGAGGGTCCGCGTCGCGTCCTCGGCCGGCAGGTCCGCGAGTTGCCGGCGCAGCGTGCCGGCCCCGGGGTCCCCGGCGGCCGGGCGTGCCGGCCCGCGCTGGGCCGGCAGAGCCCGGGTCGGCGTGCGCCGTGCGGTGGCGCCCATCCGGACCGCGATGCCGTGCAGAACCGGTGCGAGCAGGTCGGCGTCGCGGTCGGCCAGCAGCGCGGCGTCGACCCGGACCGGTGCCAGCGTGGTCCGGTCGAGTGCGACGGCCTCGTCGAAGAGGGCCAGCCCCTCGGCGACCGGGAACGGTGGCAGGCCGGCGGCGGTCATCCGCTGCTCGTCGCGTTCGGCGTCGGCCGGGTCGACCACGCCGGACGGCCCGGCGCCGAGGTTGGTGCGCGCGGTCCACAGGCCGAAGGCCAGCGAGGTGGCAGGGCGGCCCTCGGCGCGGCGGCGCGCTGCGAGCGCGTCCAGGAACCGGTTGGCGGCGGCGTAGTTGGCCTGTCCCATGGCGACGGCGAGGCCGGCGACGGAGGAGAAGAGCACGAACGCGCTCAGGTCGGCGTCGCGGGTCAGCGTGTGCAGGTTCCAGGCCCCGGCGACCTTCGGTGCGAGGACGCGTTCCCACTGGTCTTCGGTCAGGTCGGCGAGCAGCGCGTTGTCCATCACTCCGGCGGCGTGCACCACGGCGCGCAGCGGGCGGTCGGCCGGGATCGCGGCCAGTGTCCCGGCAAGCGCGGCCCGGTCGGCGACGTCGCAGGCTACGACCTCGACGTCGGCGCCGAGCGCGGTCAGTTCGGCGACGAGTTCGGCCGCGCCGCGGGACGCCGCGCCGCTGCGGCCGACCAGCAGCAGGTGCCGGACGCCGTGCGCGGTGGCGAGGTGGCGGGCCACCAACGCGCCGAGGCCGGTCGTGCCGCCGGTGACCAGTACCGTGCCGTCCACGTCCCAGGGGGCGGGGTGTTCGGGTTCGGAGGAGGGCACCGGCGTCAGCCGGGGGACCCGCAGGTCGGCGCCGCGCACCGCGAGCTCGGCCTCACCGGCGGTCAGTGCCGCGGCCGGGAACTCCGCGGCGTCGGCGGGCAGGTCGACCAGCAGCAGGCGGCCCGGATGCTCGGCCTGCGCGGCGCGGATCAGGCCCCAGACCGCCGCGTGCGCGGGGTCGGCGACCTCGTCGGCGTCGTCGGCCTGTACGGCGGCGCGGGTGACGACCACCAGTCGCGAGGCGGCGAGCCGGGCGTCGGCCAGCCACTCGCGGACCGCGGCCAGCACCTGTCGCAGCGTGTCGCCGACGAGTCCGGGCATCTGCTCGTCGGAGGGTTCCGGCTCGACTGGGCAGGCCAGCACCACTACTTCGGGGGCGGGGGTGCCGCCGTCGAGGGCCATGGTGACGGCGGCGAGGTCGGTGTACACCGGCGCGTCGGTGAGGTCGAAGTCGACGCCGCCGGGGGGACGGACGACCATCCGGGCGGCCGGGCGGGCGGCGGCCTCGGCGGTACCGACCGGCTGGGAGTCCCAGGCGAGCCGGAACATGCCCTCACGCATCCGGGTCCCGGCGGAGGCGGCCGCGGCTGCGGCCACCCGGTCGGGGGTGACGGCCCGGACCACCAGAGATTCGATGGTGGCCACGGGGCGGCCCGCGGTGTCGGAGAGCTCCAGCCGGACGGCGTCCGAGCCGGTCCGCTCGCCGTCTCCGGCCCAGTCGATCCGCACCCGCAGCCGGGAGGCGCCGGCGGTGTGCACGCTGACCCCGGTCCAGGCGAACGGCAGCTGGGTGGCGCCCACGTCCTGCGGCTTGCGGTCGCCGAGAAAGTCGGTGGCGCTGAGCGAGGCGTCCAGCAGCGCCGGGTGGACGCGGTAGGCCGCGGCGTCGGCGACCGCCTCGGGAGGCAGCGCGACCTCGGCGAAGACCTCGTGACCCCGGCGCCACAGCCGGTGCAGACCGCGGAAGGTCGGCCCGTAGTGGTAGCCCTGGCCGGTCAGGTAGTCGTACACGTCGGAGATGTCGACCTCTTCGGCGCCGGCCGGCGGCCAGTCGGCGACGACCGCGTCGGGAACGGCCGCCTCGCCCTCGGCCAGCACACCGGTGACATGCCGGGACCACGGGACATCCGGCGTGGCGCCGACCATCCGCGAGTACACCGCGAAGGACCGGCGTCCGCTCTCGTCGGCTCCGCCGACGACCGCCTGGACGGCCACCGCGGCGGCCGCGGGCACCGGCATCACGGCCTCGATGGTCAGCTCCTCGACCACCGGGCAGCCGACCTCCTCGCCGGCCCGCACCGCGAGCTCGACGTAGCCGGTGCCGGGAAACATCACCGTGCCGAGTACGTCGTGGTCGGCCAGCCAGGGCTGGGTGGCGTGCGACAGGCGGCCGGTGAGGGTGACTCCGCCGGTCTCGGGCGAGGCGACCACCGCGGTGAACAGCGGGTGCGCGGCCTCGTCCTGGCCGTGGACGGCGGCCCCTGAGGCGGCGGCCGGCTCCGGGTCGAACCAGAAACGCTCGGCCGCGAAGGCGTACGACGGCAGGTCGACGCGGCGCGCGCCGGTGCCGGCCAGTACGGCGTGCCAGTCGATCGCGGCGCCGTCGCCGTGCAGCAGCGCCAGGCTCTCGTTCAGGGTCCTGACCTCGTCGACACCCTTACGGACCGCAGGGACGGCGAGCACCCGGCGGTCGTCGAGGGTGGCCGCGGCGAGCGGGGTGAGGACGGCGTCCGGGCCGATCTCCAGGAACCGCACCGCGCCCTGGTCGGCCAGCGTGAGGGCGGCGTCGGCGAACCGGACGGTGTCGCGGACCTGGCCGACCCAGTACTCGGGCGAGATGAGCTCGCCCGGGGAGGCGAGCCGGCCGGTGACGCTCGACACCAGCGGCAGCCGCGGCTCGGCGAACGAGACGGTCTCGGTGACCGCCCGGAACTCGTCGAGCATCGGGTCCATCAGCGCGGAGTGGAAGGCGTGCGAGACCTTGAGGCGGGTCGCCTTGGCGAACTTCGCGGCGACGGCCGTCACCTCGGCCTCCTCGCCGGAGACGACCACGGCTCCGGGACTGTTCACCGCGGCGATGGAGACGCCCGCGGTCAGGTGCGGGCGGACCTCGGCCTCGGTGGCGCGGAGCGCGGCCATGGCACCGCCCGCGGGCAACGCGCCCATCAGGCGACCGCGGGCGGCGACCAGGCGGCAGGCGTCGGGCAGCGACATGACGCCTGCGACGTGCGCGGCGGCCAGCTCGCCGATCGAATGGCCGGCGAGCAGCGCCGGCCGGACGCCCCAGGACTCCAGCAGCCGGAACAGCGCCACCTCGAAGGCGAACAGCGCGGTCTGTGTGTAGGCGGTCCGGTCGAGATCCGTGCTGTCCTCGGCGTCGATCACCTCGCGCAGACCGCGGTCCGTCAGCGGGTTCATGAGGTCGCAGACCTCCTGGTACGCCTGCGCGAACACCGGGTGGGCGGCTGCCAGTTCGGCGCCCATCCGGGGCCGCTGGCAACCCTGGCCGGAGAAGACGAACGCGGTGAGCCCGTCGGTGCGGGCGGCGGCGGTGCGGACGTCGACCGCGGGCTCGGCCGCCTCCGCGATCGCCGCCAGGGCCCTCAGCGCCTCGTCGCGGTCGGCGATGAAGACGGCCGTGCGGTGCTTGAGGGCGGCGCGGGTGGTGGCCAGGGAGTAGGCCACGTCGGCGACGGACAGGTCCGGGTCGGCGGCCAGGCGTGCGTGCAGCCTGGCGGCTTGGGCGGGCAGTCGGTCGGTGTCCTGGGCCGAGAGCAGCAGCGGAACCGGAACCGAGCCGCGTCGGTCGGCGGCCTCCGGCTCGGCCGGCGCCTCCTCCAGGATCACGTGCGCGTTGGTGCCGCTGAGGCCGAACGAGGACACGCCGGCCCGCCGCGGGCCGCGCGACTCCCACGGCCGGGCCTCGGTCAGCAGCCTGACCTCGCCCTCCGTCCAGTCGACCCGGCGGCTGGGCTCGTCGACGTGCAGTGTGCGGGGCAGTTCCCGGTGGCGCAGCGCCATCACCATCTTGATCAGGCCGCTGACGCCCGCCGCCGCCTGCGCGTGGCCGATGTTGGACTTGATCGAGCCCAGCCACAACGGCCGTCCCGGCTCGCGGTCCTGCCCGTAGGTGGCGAGCAGCGCCTGCGCCTCGATCGGGTCGCCGAGCCGGGTGCCGGTGCCGTGGCCCTCGACCGCGTCGACGTCCCTCGGCCGCAGCCCGGCGGACGCCAGCGCGGCGCGGATCACCCGCTGCTGGGACGGGCCGTTCGGCGCGGTGAGCCCGTTGGACGCGCCGTCCTGATTGATCGCGGTGCCGCGCACGACGGCGAGCACCCGGTGACCGTTGCGGCGCGCGTCGGACAGCCGCTCCAGCACCAGCAGGCCCACGCCCTCGGACCAGCCGGTGCCGTCGGCTCCGTCGGCGAAGGCCCGACAGCGGCCATCGGGCGACAGGCCGCGCTGACGGCTGAAGTCGACGAAGATCTCCGGCGTCGGCATCACCGTGACGCCGCCGGCCACCGCGAGCGAGATTTCGCCGGAGCGCAGGCCCTGGACCGCCGAGTGCATCGCCACCAGGGACGACGAGCAGGCCGTGTCGACGGTGATCGCGGGGCCTTCGAGACCGAGGCAGTACGAGATCCGGCCGGAGGCGATGCTTCCCGCGCTGCCGTTGCCCAGGTAGCCGGCCAGGTCGTCCGGCGCGGCACCGCGGCGGCCGTACTCGCCGTACATGATGCCGACGTACACGCCGGTGGCGCTGCCGCGCAGCGCGTGCGGGTCGATGCCGGCGTTCTCGAACGCCTCCCACGAGGTCTCCAGCAGCAGCCGCTGCTGCGGGTCCATGGCCAGCGCCTCACGCGGCATGATGCCGAAGAACTCGGGGTCGAACTCGGCGGCGTCGTGCAGGAAGGCGCCGTGGCGCACGTAGGTGTGGCCCGGCAGGCCCGGCTCCGGATCGTAGATGCCGTCGACGTCCCAGCCGCGGTCCTCCGGGAATCCGGTGACTGCGTCGCGGCCCTCGGCGACCAGGCGCCACAGGTCGTCGGCGTTGCGGACGCCGCCGGGGAAGCGGCAGCCGATGCCGACGATGACGATCGGGTCCTCGGCGGGAGCCGGAGAGGCGGGAGCCGTAGAGGCGGGAGCCGTAGAGGCGGGAGCCGTAGGGGCCGTCGCCGGGGCGGTCGTGGGGCGCTGTTCGAAGCGTTCGTCGATGACCGTGGCGATGGCGCGGACGGTCGGGTGGTCGAAGACCAGCGTCGCGGGCAGGCGCGTCCCGGTCGCGGCGGTGAGCGCGTCGCGCAGTTCGAGCGCGGCCAGGGAGTCCACGCCGAGGTCGCGCAGCGGCCGGTCCGGGTCGACGGCGTCGGCTCCGGTGTGCCCGAGGATCCGGGCCAGGGTGCCGCGCACCTCCGCCAGCAGCGCACGCCGCCGTTCCAGGGCACTCAGGCCGGCGAACCGGTCGGCGGCGCCGGAGCGGCGAGTGGCGGGTCTCCGGCGCGGGGCCAGGGCCCGCAGCACGGCAGGAAGCCGGTCTCCGCGGGCGGCAAGCGCCCGGCGGTCGGTGCGCAGCACGGTCACGAACGGTTCGCCGGTCAGCACGGCCCGGTCGAACGCGCTGAGCGCGTCGGCGGGGTCGAGGGCCGGGAGCCCGAGGCGGGCCATCCGGTCCAGATCGGCGTCGGTGAGCGCGCCGCCGAGACCGGTGTCCAGGTGCCACATGCCGTAGCCGAGCGCGAGGGCCGGCAGCCCGAGGGCGTGACGGTGCGCGGCCAGGGCGTCCAACGGACTGCGTCTCCACGCTCGACGCCTGGTCCTCCCCCGTGCCCGTGCCGGTGGGGGTTTCGGTGGGTGTCGGCGTGGGGGGTGTGGCGGTGGG
>NZ_JBSFVR010000113.1:0-21076 GCF_053592415.1 Streptomyces sp. NPDC002690
AGCCCGGCCCCCCCCCCCCCCCCCCCCCCCCCCCCCCCCGGCCCCGCCCCCCCCCCCCCCCGACGGTGGCCACCCGGCAGGTGCGCCGTTCGGTCAGATACGCGTCGCGCTCCTCCTCGCTCAGCATGATCCTGCGGCCTCGCCGTTGAGTGGCGGCCATGGTGCACCTTCCCGTCGTCGACGCGGGTTTCTCAGGATCATCGGGTCCCCGGGGCCCGTCGCGCAACGCCGGGGACCGGCCCTTCTCAGGCCAGGGTGATCGAACCGTCCGTCACCTTGATCTGTTTCGCGGGCAGGGCGACGGTCGCCGGACCGCCCGTCGGTTCGCCCGTCGCCGGATCGAAGGTGGACTGGTGGCACGGGCAGGTGATGGCCCCGTCGGTCACCCCGCTCACCGCGCAGCCTTGGTGGGTGCAGGTGGACGAGAACGCCTTGAACTGCCCGGCGGTCGGCTGGGTCACCACGACACCCTGCTCGGCGAAGACCTTGCCGCCGCCCTCCGGGACGTCACCGGTGCTGCCGAGAACCGTGCCGCTCTTCGCCTCGGAGCCGCCTGAGCTGTCGGACGCCCCGCACGCGCTGAGCGCCGCCACCGCCCCGGCGGCGCCCACCGCGACCACCACGGCGCGTCTGCCGGGACCCGATCCGTACCCCTGCGTCCCTCGCTCCCGCGATTCGCGTTCCTGAGCGGTGCCCGTGGTGCCCAGGGTGCTCTTTGTGTCGGTGGTGCTGGTGGTGCCGGTGGTGCTCATGCCGGGTGAATCCCTTCGTCGTGGTGCGGGTCTGGATCACGGGAACGTACCGGCTCGGAGCCGCGTTCCTGAACGGCCGCGACTCACAGGTTCGACCCGCTCCCGTCCGTGGCCGTGGCACGCACCCCTGTGACCGCCCGGTGCACCGGACGGCCACGACTCGCCCGAGGGCGATGCCGGGGCCACGATGGAAGGAAATCCCGGGGGCCTCTGTGGGACGGGTGAGAGCGTGGTGCGCACCGATGTGCTGATCGTGGGCGCGGGCCCGGTCGGACTGACAGCCGCACTGGAACTGCGCCGCCGGGGTGTCGCCTGCCGGGTGATCGACAGGCTGGCGGCCCCGGTACCGCACGCGAAGGCGGTGGGAATCCAGCCGCGGACCTTCGAGTTGTGGGACCGCGCGGGGGTGATCGACGATGCCTTGGACGCCGCCGTCCCGATGCGCGGCCAGCTCGCCTACGTCAACGGCGAGGAGCGGGGCCGTGTCGACCTGGAACTCCCGGCGGACGTGCCGTACACCTTCGCCGCGCTGCCCCAGTACGAGACCGAACGCATCCTCACCGAGCACCTGGAACGGCACGGCACCTCCGTCGAGCGCGGCACCGAGCTGGTCTCCTTCGTCCAGGACGGCGGGGGAGTGTGGAGCACCGTCCTGACGGCGTCCGGCGCGACGCGCGACATCAGGTCCCGCTACCTCGTCGGCTGCGACGGGGCGCACAGCGCGGTCCGCAAGGGTCTCGGACTCACCTTCGAGGGCGGCGCCTTCGACGAGGAGTACATGCTCGCGGACGTGGAGACCGACTGGAGCCTGCCCACGGGGTACGGCGTACGCTCGACGCACCTCGGCGACGACGGCAAGCCCGACGATCTGCTCGTCTGCATCCCGCTGCCGGGCCGCTCGCGCTACCGGATGTCGATGCTGGTACCGCCGGAACTGTCCGAGGCGGCCGGCCCGCCGGGGCGGATCGCGCACGGAGCGCGGGAGGGCCCGCACCCCGGCCTCGCCCACATCCAGGCGGTCGTGGACCGGCTCGCACCCGAACCCGCCACCGTCTCCGAGATGCGCTGGTCGTCCGTGTTCCGCATCAGCCACCGCATCGTGGACCGTTACGGCGCGGGCCGGGTGTTCGTGGCCGGGGACGCCGCGCACATCCACCCGCCGACCGGCGCCCAGGGCATGAACACCGGAATCCAGGACGCGGTCAACCTCGCCTGGAAACTGGCGTTGGCGACGGCAGGCCTCACCGCACCCGCACTGCTGGAGAGTTACGACGCCGAGCGCAGACCGGTGGGGGAGGAGGTCGTCGGCCGCACCGTACGGCACGCCACCGGAGGCGGCGTACAGGCCGACCCCGACGATCCGGCCACCCTCATGCTGCGTGAGGCCCAACTCCTCGTCGGCTACCGGGACGGCCCGCTCACCGGGGCACTTGCCGGGGTGAGCGACGCGCCCGACTCCGGTGACCGCGCACCCGACTGCGGAGGACTCCTCGGACCTCTCGCGACCTACCCGGTACGGCTCTTCGACCTCCTGCGACGCGGACCGGACCACACACTGGTGCTCTACGCGCCGGACACCGGGTCTCTGGACCGGTTCGGCGGGGCGGTCGCCGAGGTCTCCCGGCGGGCGCACGGCAAGGTGCCCGTCATCGCGGTACTCGGCTCCGGCGGCCGGGTGGACGGGACCACCCGGGTCCCGGTGTGGAGCGACGGCGCGGCGGAGTTCCGCCGGATCTACCGCATCGAAGGGCCCACCGGCTTCCTCGTCCGCCCGGACGGCCACCTCGCCCTGCGCTTCGGGCCGGACGACGCGACGGAGGTGTCGGCGTACCTCTCCCGGGTGCTGAGCGGCTGACCGCCGCGACACACCTGACCGTGGTCAGTCCCCGGGGTAACTCACGATCGTCTGAGTGAGCGCGGGGGATTCACGGGTGGAGTAGTAATGGCTGCTCAGGCCGGAGAACCGTGCCGTGTCGCCCGTACCCAGCAGATGCGGCACGTCGTCCACCACGAGCGTCACACTGCCGGCCAGTACCGTCACGAATTCGACGGAATCGACCCCGTGCGAGCTCACCTGGCTCCGGTCGTGAGGGTGCAGCCGGGACCGGTAGATCTCGATGCGGCCCTCCGCGCGGCCGGAGAACAGCAGGCTGACCGAGGTCTCGTCCTCCGGCTCGGGCAGATCCGCGGCTCGGACGATCTCCGGTCGCAGCATGGGCTGGCGCAGCAGATCCGTGGCGCTCGTCTCCAGCACGTCGGCGATCCGTACCAGGACGTCGACCGTCGGATTCGCCTCGCCACGCTCGATCTGGGAAAGCAGGCCCTTGCTGACGCCGGTGGCCGCAGAGAGCTCGCGCAGGCTCCAACCCCGTTTCAGGCGACGGCGGTTGAGGTTCGCGGCGAGTGAGGAGCGCACCGTCCCCGGCCGCAAGGGGGCCGGCGACGGGCGCGTGGGCGCCGGCGGAGCCGCAGCGGTGGTCCCGACGGTGGGAGCCGTGGTGGCGGGGGCCTGGTCCACCGTTTCTCCTCGCTGTCTCACTTTTCCGGGTGCGCGCAGGTCAGTGGCGTCGACCGCCCACTCTACCGGCGTACCCGGCGGACCGTCAGCCCTGGGCGGGCCCCGCCTCCCGCGCGAGGCCCGCCCGTTCGGGCAGCGCGTCGAGCATCCTCCTGGTCCACGGGTGGCGGGGCTCGTCCAGGACCTGTGCCGTGCCGCCCTGCTCGACGATCTCGCCCCGGTACATCACCGCCACCCGGTCCGCGATCTGCCGTACCACCGCGAGGTCGTGCGTGATGAACAGGACCGCGAAACCCTCGCTGCGCCGCAGCGAGTCCAACAGGTTCAACATCTGCGCCTGGACCGACACATCGAGCGCCGCCACCGCCTCGTCGCAGACGAGGAGCCGGGGGCGCGAGGCCAACGCGCGTGCGAGGGAAACGCGTTGACGCTCCCCTCCGGAGAGCGTGGCGGGGCGGCGACCCGCGTACGTGGCAGGCAGTCCCACCTGCGCCAGCAGCGCCGTCACGTCCGCGCCGGTCACGCCCCTGGTACGTCGCTCCCCGGGGGCGGCGAGCGCCTCGCGCAGCGTCGCCCCCACCGTGCGGAGCGGGTTGAGCGACGAGTACGGATCCTGGAACACTATCTGCGCCTGCGAGGCCAGTCGCCGCCGGTCCGCCGTGTCCGGGCGACGGCCGACGGACAGCGGGACGTTCCCCGTCCGTACGGCGCCGCTGTCGAACGTCTCCAGGCCGACGGCTATCCGGGCCAGGGTCGTCTTGCCCGAACCCGACTCGCCGACCAGCGCCACCACGGAGCCGGGCGGGACGCTCAGGCTCACGTCCCGCAGCGCGGTGTGGTCCCCGGCCGCCGAGCGGAACACCCGGCTGACCGAGGTGACGCTCAGCGCCGCGCCGCCCTCGTCCGCCAGGGGCTCCGGTCCGGCCTCCTCCCGCTCAGGGGGCGTGGCCAGCTCGTCGCCGATCCGCGCGAGCCGTACGCACGCGGAGAGCCGTCCCGCCACCCGGCCGTCGTCCGGGCCGCCGGAGGTGACGGGCCGCAGTCCGACCGGCGCGGTCCGGCACTCGGGTGCCACGTACGCGCACCGTTCGGCGAACGGGCAGCCGCCGGCCCGGTGTCCGGGCGCGGGGACGGAACCCGGCAGAGCGGGCAGTTCGGCGAAACGCCGGACGACCGACGGCTCGGAGGCCAGCAGGCCGGCCGTGTAGGGGTGCGCCGGGGCCGACTCCAGCTCGGCCGGCCTGCCGTGCTCCAGCACCGTGCCCGCGTAGAGCACGTACACCCGGTCGCAGGCGGAGAACGCGACCCGCAGATCATGGCTGATCAGCACGAGTCCCATGCCGCGGTCGCGCTGGAGGCCGCGCAGCAGGTCGAGCACCGCCCGCTGGTTGGCCGCGTCGAGCGCGGTGGTGGGCTCGTCCGCGATCAGCAGTTCGGGATCACCGGCCAGGGCCGCAGCGGCGGCGACACGCTGGCGCATGCCGCCCGACAGCTCGTGCGGGTACCGGTCGGCGGCGTCGGGGCCGAGACCGACCTCGGCGAGCCTGCGCTCCACCTCGGCACGGCGGGCGGCCGCGTTCCGGTGTCCGCGCAGCGCTCCGTGGCGCTCCCGCAGCCCGTCGGCGATCTGCCGCCCGCAGGTCAGCTGGGGGTGCAGCATGGTGAACGGGTCCTGCATCAGCAGGGTGACGCGGCGTCCGCGCAGCCCGTGCCGGGCTCGCGGAGCCAGCCCGAGGACCTCCTCGCCGGCGATGCGTACTTCGCCGCCGACCACGGCCGTTCCCGCGGGCAGCAGCCCGGCGACGGCGCGCATGGCCAGCGATTTCCCGCTGCCCGACTCCCCGACGATGCCGACGCATTCGCCTCGGCCGACCTGGAGCGACACGCCGTCGATGATGGTCACCGGTCCCTCGCGACCCGTCGTCGCGGCGACCCTGAGGCCGTCCACCGCGAGCAGCGGCCCGTCGTCCGCCGCCGGCCGGGTGTCCACCGGAAGTCCCGCTCCTCCGGTCTTCGTCGTCGCCGGCATCAGGACCTCCCACGGTCGGAGAACGCCTCGAACAGCCGGTCGCCGATGAGGTTGAGCGCCACGGCCGCCACGACGATGAGTACGGCAGGGGCGAGGGCGGCGGAAGGGTTGTCGTACAACAGAGTCCGGTTCTCCGAGAGCATCCGGCCCCAGTCGGGGGCGCCCGGCGGGACCCCCAGACCGAGGAAGGAGAGCGAGCTGAGAGCGACGATCGCCCCGGCGAAGTTCAGCAGCGCGTTCGCCACGGCCACCGGCAGCACATTGGGCCAGATGTGCCGGGTCATCACGGTGAACCGCGACAGTCCGAGGGTCTCGGCGGCTTCGACGTAGGCGAGGTGGCGCTGTTCGAGGACGGCGGACCGGACGAGCCGGATGTCGGAGGGGGAGGTGAGGACCACCAGCGCGCCGACCGCGAGCGCGTATCCGCCACCGCCGATCCCGGCCACGACGATCGTCACCAGAAGTGCGGGCAGGGCCAGCAGCAGATCCGCCCAGCGCCGCACCAGCGCGTCGATCCAGCCGCCCCGGTAGCCCGCGAGCAGGCCCAGGACATTGCCGACGGCCATGGAACCCGCCGCCACCAAGGCGGCGCCGGCCAGCGTGGACCGGGTGCCGACGACGACCATCCGTGCGACGTCACGGCCCAGTTCGTCGGTCCCGAGCAGGTGCCCGCCCCCGGGCATGGCCGCACCGACCGCCAGGTTCTGGGTGTCCCAGCCGGGCAGTAGCGCCCTGCCGAACACGGCGGCGAACACCAGCAGCCCCACGAGTGCACCGGCACACAGGGCAAGCGGCGGTACGCGCAGAGCGCGGCGGACACGGGGCCTCATCGGCCGTCCTCCTGGTGGTCGTCGCGTTCCGGCTTCCGGCCGCCGGGAGCCACGGGCGTCCCGGGGCCGGGCGTCCCGGGGCCGAGGGCTTTGGAGCCGAGGGCTTTGAGAGCGCCGGCGTTCCGCAGGCGCGGATCGAGTACCGGGGCCGCGAGATCGGTCAAGAGGTTGACCAGGCACACCAACGCGGCCAGCAGGAGTGCCTCGGCCTGGACCACGGGTACGTCGCGGAAGGTGACCGAGTCGACGAGCAGCGAGCCGAGGCCGGGCAGGGCGAAAACCTGCTCCACCATGACGGTGCCGGCCAGCAGATAGGCGGTGACCAGGCTGACTCCGGTGAGCACGGGTACCAGCGTGCCGCGCAGCACGTAGTGGAGCAGGATGTCCCGCTCGCGGACGCCCCGGGCGCGGGCGAAGACGACGTGTTCCCGGTCGAGTTCGCGCACGACGGCCGTGCGGGTGAGTTTGAGCAGCACCGCGGTGACGGCCAGGCCGAGTGCCGCGGCCGGCAGTACGAGGTGCGTCACACGGTCCGCCCCACCTTCGCCCGGTCCGTACGCGGGGAACCAGCCGAGCATCAGCGAGAAGACATAGATCATCAGCAGGCCACTGGCGAACGCGGGCGTGGAGAGCGCGACCACACCGAGGCTCTGCACGGCGCGGTCGGTGGTCCGCCGGTTGCGGAGCCCGGCGAGGACCCCCAGCGGAACCCCGAGGAGCAGGGCCACCAGCAGGCCCAGCCCGACCAGCTGTCCGGTGAGCGCGAGCCGCCCGCCGATCGCGGAGGACACGCTCTCGCCGGTTCGGATGGAGGTTCCGAGGTCGAGACGCACGGCATCGCCGAGCCAGTACCAGTACTGCACGGCCACCGGACTGTCCAGGTGGTAGCGGCCGCGCACGGCGGCCAGCGCCTCCGGCGTGGCGCTGCGGGGACCCAGCAGGGTCTGCGCGGGATCGCCGGGCGAGGCCTGGAGCAGCGCGAAGACGGCCGCGGAGAGGACCAGCAGCAGTACGGCGGTACCCGCGACGCGGCGCAGTACGAAGCCGAGGGGCAGCGCCGCACGCAGACGCGAGCCGGCGGGGACGGAGGTCATCGGCGCTCCTCGTCGGGGCGGCGGGGCTCGTTCGGCCCCAGGGTGCCGTGGAGCGGGGCGGAGGTGGCCGTGCCGGAGGGTGACCGGGGGAGATCATCCGCCTCCGGCACGGCCGGGGAAGCCGCACCGTGTGCCGGCCCGGGGGAGGCAGGTCGCGGCGCGGCGGCTGAGGACGGCGCGGGCACCACGGCCCCGCCGAGATGGGTGGCGAGCCACTCCTCCACACGCGATCCGGCGTCGAGCAGGTGGCCGGGATCGGTGAACTCGTGCCCCTCGTCCGGATACACCAGCAGTTCGACCGGGGCCCGGCCCGCCCGCAGCAGCGAGCGGTACAGCTCCTGGGCCTGGCCCACCGGGGTCACCCGGTCCGCCGCACCGTGCACCACCAGCGTCGGCGTGCCTCTGCCGCCGTGCGCGAACACGGCCGAACGGCGGCGGAGTTCGGCGTGGCCGCGGTCCTGGTCCCCGGAGGAACCGTCGACGCGGTAGGTACGGTCGTAGCCGCCGCCGATGTTGCTGGTGTGGGTGAAGCTCAGCCAGTTCGTGGGAGCCGAGACCACGACGGCGGCCGCGAACACGTCGGTCCGGGCCGCGGCCAGGGCGGCGAGGTACCCGCCGTAGCTGTGGCCGAGCACGGCGGCGCGGGCGGGGTCGGCGAGTCCGAGGCCGACGAGGTGGCGGACCCCGGACAGCACGTCCGCCAGATCACCGCCCCCGGTGTCGCCCACCACCGCACGGGCGTGGTCACGGCCCCGGCCGTTGCTGCCGCGCGGGTTGGGCAGCAGCACGAGGTAGCCGGCGGCGGCGAGTGCCGGGGCGAGTCCCAGCACGTCGGCCGGGGCGTACATCGAGGACCAGAGCCAGGCAGGACCGCCGTGCACCAGCACCGCGAGCGGGCGCGGTCCGCCGGCTTCGGCGCCGGGCCGGTTCGCGTCGCCGGTCCGGTCGCGATGCAGCAGCAGGCCCTGCACGGCACGCCCGTCGTCGGAGATCCATTCGATCCGGCGGGTACGGTGCGGGGCCTCGTCGGCCTCGTCCACGGAGGAGTTGAGCGAGGTCACCGGGGTCCAGCCCCATGCGTCCGGCCCGTCCGTACGGGCCACGACCGCCTCGGGCGGCCGGCCCGGCGCGTCGAGGACCGTCGCCGCGATCCGGTTTCCGGCGTCGAGCGAGAGTGCGGGCTGGAATCCGGCGCCGCCGAGCGTCACCGCGTCGGACCACAGCACCGTCCCGCCGTGCCCGAGCCGGGAACCCGTGCCGTTCCAGCCGGCCCATCGGAGTGTGGCGGGCGCTGCGCCGTCCGTCTCGTCGAACTGCAGCCAGGTGGCGTCCTCGACGTCGGCCAGAGTCCGTGCGGCGCCGGTGGCGAGGTCCACCACGACCGGCCGGCCGGCGACGATGGATATGCCCTCGCACACCGCCGCGAGACGCCCGTCACGGGAGAGCGCCGGGGCACCCAGCTGCCCGTCCGGCAGGTGGAGGGTCCGCGCGGTGCGTGCCGTGAGGTCCAGCGCGGCGAACCGCGCGTCGTAGTACCCGGCGGGCAGGGTCTCCTCGGAGACCGTGGCGACAGCGGTGTTCCCGCCGCGCCAGGCCACGTTCCAGACGGTCAGCCCGGCGGGCCCGGCCGCTTCCAACGTCCCGTTCGCCAGATCCAGCGTCCACAGCGAGCGCCGGCCGAGACCGGGAGCGAAGCGCTCGGGTGCCGGTGCCGCGCCGAGGCGTACCGGCAGGCCCAGGCGCATGCCGTCGCGTTCGGCGCCGTCCTCCGCGCAGAGCAGCAGGGCCCGTCGGCCGTCCTCGGAGACGAGGAGGTCCTCCACCGCGCCGGGCGCGGTGGCGAGAGCGCGTACCGCTCCTGTCGCGGTGTCCAGGGCGGCGATTTCCGGGTGACCGCCACCGGCCGGCTCCACGACGTGCAACAGGGTCCGGGAGTCGGGGAGCCAGCGGGGAGTGTGCCGGTCTGCCGGGCCGTCCGGGGCGGCGACCGGCGCTGTCTCCGTGTCCTCCGGAGCGGGGCGCACCCGCAGTGGAGCCGGTACGGCCGTCAGTACCACCGAGGTGCCGCGCGGGCCGGAGGCCGTCACGGCGACCGTGCGGCCGTCCGGACTGATCCGCGCCTCGACCGGATGCGTCAGCTCCAGCGCCGCCCGCAGCGCGCGGCGCACGGCGAGAGCGGCGGGCCGTGGTGACGGCGCGACGGTGCTGGGCATGGAACTCCGTTTCGTGATGGTCCGGCAGGGCGCGGCGCCCGGACGGCGGTGCGGTCGAGTCGCCGTACGGAGCCGTCGCGGACGGGCCCCGTGGCGGGCGACGGTGCGAGGCGGGCCCTCACACGGCCTTGCGGATGCGGGTCGCCCAAGGGCCGATGAACGCGTACGGCCCCTGTTCGAGCAGCACGAAGTCCTCGGAGAGCGCTGTCGCGGTCTGGGCCCACCAGAGCGGGAGGTACGGCAGATCCGCCCCGGCCTTCTGCACCGCCTTCATCAGCAGCGTGCCGCGTTCCGCCGGAACCGTGGACTCCTTGGCGCTGTTCAGTCCGGCGTTGACCCCGGCGTCGTCGTAGTGGGCGATGTCCGTCGCGGTGGAGGCCGCGTTGAGGTACGGGTCGGCGAGTTCGGCCGGGTCGCCGGTGACCGGGAAGTACCACAGGAACTGCAGGGGCTGCTTGCCGGAGCCGAGCTCCGACACCCACTGCTCCAGGGTGATCTCCTTGACGGTCAGCGTGATGCCGATCTTCTTCAGCGAAGCGGCCAGGGCCAGGGCCGCCTTGCCCAGCTGCGGTCCACTGCCCGGGTAGTGGAGTTCCGCCGTGAAGCCTTCGCCGGACGCCGACTTGGCCAGCTCGGCGCGTGCGGAGTCCAGGTCGAAGGGGAGGGAGGGTATCGCGTCGTAGCCGGAGCGGACCTTGTCCGCGGACATCAGATCGCCCCACATGTCGGGGGACGGCAGCGCGTCGGCTACCTCCGCCTTCCCGTGCAGGATGCCCTCCACCATGCCCTTCCGGTCGGCGGCGTGGGCGAACGCCCGGCGGACGTGCGGGTCGTCGAAGGGCGCGCGCGAGGTGTCGAAGGCGAGCGAGACGACCGAGCGGTCACCGGTGTAGGTGACGCGCGCCGCCGTCTCCCAGCTCCGGGCTTCGTCCGACGCGAGGTTGAGCGCCCCGTCCACGGCCTTCGACTTCATCGCGACGAGCCGCGTCCCCGCGTCCGGGACGAAGGAGAGCTTGAGCGTGCGCACGGCGGGCTTCTCGCCCCACCAGGCGTCGTTGCGCTCCAGGGTCACGTGGTCGTCCGCGGCGAACCCGGTGATCCGGTACGGGCCGGTGCCGAGCAGCAGGGTCCGGGACGTCCCGATCTCACCCTTGTTCCGGGTGAGGAACGCCCGGCTGCTGACGAGGAGTCCGCCCGCCGTGGTGGTCCAGGCGAACATGGCGTCCGGCGCCTTGAGGCGGATCGTCACCTCCAGGTCACCGGTGGCCTTGACCGAGGTGACGCCCGCGTAGGCGTAACCGAGGGCGGAGCCGTTCGCCGGGTCGCGGATCGCCTCGACGGAGGCGACGACGTCGTCCGCGGTGAGGGGGGTCCCGTCGGAGAAGACGACACCCCGGCGCAGTGTGTAGACGTACGTGGTGGGGTCGGGCTGCTTCCACGCGGAGGCGAGGCCCGGACCGAGCTCGCCCGAGGGGCTGACGGAGAGCAGGGACTCCTGGGCGAGGACGGCGACGAGGTAGTTGAGCACACCCGATTCGCGGCCCACGTCGAGGCTCGACAGCGACGCGGGCAGGGCCAGGGTGAGCCGGTCGATCGTCGCGTCGGCTCCCTGCGCCTTGCCCGTCGAACCGCTCGCGGACTCGCCGTCGCCGGAGCCGGCGGGCTGCGGCGCACAGGCGGCCAGTGCACCCGAGGCGGCCAGCAGGCCCATGCCCGCTCCGGCGATCCGCAGCATCCTCCGTCGGCTGAGGGCGCCACCGGGCTCCGAGTTCATCGGGAACCACCCATCTCGTTCGTCCACTGATGATGCCCAAATGGGCTACGTCAGTATACGAATCGCTTGGGGGGCGTCAATGGATCGCTTATGGATGTCCGGAATGTGGACATGAAACGCGCAAAGCGGGGCGTCGGTGCCGGGGAACGCCGACGGCCCGCCCGGGGGTTCCCGGGCGGGCCGTCAGGTCCTGCCGTACATCCGCCGGATCAGCGGCCGACCGCGTACCCCTGCATGCCGCGCGGGTTGGCGGCGGCGGAGAGTACGCCCGTCTCGGGGTCGCGGGCGACCGCGCAGAGCCGGCCCTCCGACCAGGCGTCCCCGACCGTGACCTCGTGGCCCCGGCGCCGCAGCTCCTCCACGACCTCCGGGTCCATGCCCTCCTCGACGGTGACGCTGCCGGGGCGCATCCCGCGCGGGTAGAACGAGCCCGGGAAGCTGTCGTTGTGCCAGTTGTGGGCGTCGACCGCGCCCTGCAGGTCGAGCCCGCCGCGTACCCGGTCACGCAGCACGGCCGCCAGGAAGAAGTGCACCTGCCACTGGTCCTGCTGGTCGCCGCCGGGGGTGCCGAAGGCCAGCACCGGGACGCCGTCGCGCAGGGCGAGGGACGGGGTGAGGGTGGTGCGGGGGCGGCAGCCGGGGGTGAGGGTGTTCGGCAGGCCCTCGTCCAGCCACGCCATCTGCAGCCGGGTGCCGAGCGGGAAGCCCAGTTCCGGTATGACGGGGTTGGACTGGAGCCAGCCACCGCTCGGCGTCGCCGAGATCATGTTGCCCCACCGGTCGACGACGTCGACGTGGCAGGTGTCGCCGCGGGTGGTGCCGTCCTTGGCGACGGTCGGCTCCCCGACGCCGGCGGCGGCGAGGCCCATGGCGTCGAAGCCCGGCTCACCGGCGGCGACCGCGTGGGCGTGCGCGCTGAGGACCGGGGTACGGCCGTCGGGGCTGCCCGGACGCAGCTCCCGCGAGGCCCGGTCGGTGATCAGGGCGCGACGCTCGGCGTTGTACTCGGGGGAGAGCAGAGTGTCGAGCGGCACCTCGGCGGCGTCCCCGTACCAGGCCTCCCGGTCGGCCATGGCGAGCTTGCAGCCCTCGATGAGCAGGTGGACGTACTCGGCGGAGCCGTACGCGGGCAGCTCCTCGGGAAGCAGGGCGAGCTGCTGGAGGAAGGCGGGGCCCTGGCTCCAGCCGGCCGCCTTGGCAAGGGTCCAGCCGTTCCACTCGTACGTGGCGGGGGCCTCGTACGTGGCGGACCAGCCGGCCACGTCGGCGGCTGTCAGCGTGCCGGTGTGCCGGGTCCCGGTGGTGTCCATGGTGGGGGTGGCGGCCTGCCGGACCATCGCCTCGGCGACGAAGCCCTCGCGCCAGATCGTCCGCGCGGCCTCGATCTGTGCGACCCGGTCCTCGCCGCCCGCCTTCTCGGCCTCGGCGATCAGCCGGCGCCAGGTGGCGGCGAGCGCGGGGTTGCGGAACAGCTTGCCCGGCTGCGGGGAGGTACCGCCGGGGAGGTAGACCTCGGCGGAGGTCTTCCACTCGTTCTCGAAGAGCTCCCGGACCGTCTCGACGGTCTGGCCGAGGCGCTCGACGGGCGCGTGGCCGTCCTCCGCGTACCCGATCGCGTAACCCAGCACCTCGGCGAGCGTCCGGGTGCCGTGGTCGCGCAGCAGCACCATCCAGGCGTCGAACGCACCGGGGACGGCTGCGGCCAGCGGGCCGGTGCCGGGCACCAGTTCCAGGCCGAGCGAGCGGTAGTGGGCGGCGCTCGCCCCGGCGGGGGCCGGCCCCTGGCCGCACAGCACCCGTACGTCGCCGTCCTTGGGCGCCAGGATGATCGGCACCTCGCCGGCCGGACCGTTGAGGTGCGGCTCGACCACGTGCAGGACGAAGCCCGCGGCGACGGCGCCGTCGAAGGCGTTGCCGCCGCCCTCCAGGACCGCCATCGCGGACTGCGAGGCGAGCCAGTGGGTGGAGGACGCCATGCCGAAGGTGCCCTGGAGGGTCGGGCGGGTGGTGAACATGGATGCGGCTCCTTGCTGCGGCGTGCGAACGCGAGTGCGGTGTTTCGGGTGGGCGGAGAATACGGGGCGGTTACGGGACGCGGCTACGGAGTAAGGGCGGCGGAGGCGTCCGGGGAGGTGCCGTCGTCCGCGACCAGGTGGCAGGAGACCTGCCGGCCGCCGGGCAGCTCGCGCAGCGCGGGAGCCTCCGTCCGGCACCGGTCGGTGGCCAGCGGGCACCGGGTGTGGAAGTGACAGCCGGACGGCGGGTCGAGCGGGCTGGGCAGTTCTCCGTTGAGCACGATCCGCTTGCGCGAACGCTGGTCGACCGGGTCGGGCACGGGCGCCGCGGACAGCAGCGCCTGGGTGTACGGGTGCTTCGGGGAGGCGAACAGCTCGGCCGTCGGGGCCTGTTCGACGATTTTCCCCAGGTACATCACGGCGATGCGGTCCGCGAGGTACTCCACGGCCGCCAGGTCGTGGGTGATGAAGAGGCAACCGAAGCCGCGGTCGCGCTGGAGATCGGCCAGCAGGTTGAGCACCGAGGCCTGCACGGAGACGTCAAGCGCCGAGGTCGGCTCGTCCGCCACCACCAGGTCGGGGTCGCAGGAGAGCGCGCGGGCGATGGAGATGCGCTGGCGCTGACCACCGGACAGCTCGTGCGGGTGCCGGTCGGCGTGCTCCGGGCGCAGCCCCACCTGGGCGAGGAGCTGCTCGACCCGGGCGCGTACCGCGTCGCCGCGCGCGATGCCGTGCAACCGCAGTGGCTCGCCGATGATCTGACCGATCGTCATGCGAGGGTCCAGCGAGGACGACGGGTCCTGGAACACCAGGTGGAAATCCTTGCGCAGTGGACGCAGGGCGCGGCGGGACATGTGTGTCACGTCGGTGCCGTTGATCTCGACCGTGCCGCCGGTCGGCTCGTCGAGGCGGACCGCGCAGCGGCCGACGGTCGACTTGCCGCTACCGGACTCGCCCACGAGGCCGACGACTTCGCCGTGCCCGATGGTGATCGAGACCCCGTCCACGGCGCGTACGGTGCCGCCGCCGGAGGCTGCGAAGTGCCTTGTCAGGGAGTTGAGTTCGAGAACCGGCGGCGGGTCCGAAGGGGCCCCGCCGCTCGCGCGGGGTGCGGGGGCGGTCTGTGGAGTGGTCACTGTCCGGTCTCCTGGTCGGGGCGCGCGGCGCCGGCCGGCACGGGGGTGGAGGTCTCGTCCGCGGCGAAGGGGTGCCAGCAGGCCGCCCGGTGCGAGGCGCCCGCACCCTCCGCCGGGTCGACGGAGGTGAAGGCGGGCCGCTTGCCGGAGCAGGTGTCGTCGGCGCGGGCGCACCGGGGTGCGAACGTGCAGGCGTCGGGCCGGGTGTCGAGGTTCGGCACCAGGCCGGGGATCTCGGGCAGCCTGCGCTTGCCCTCACCGCCGGGCCGGAGCACCGCACCCAGCAGACCTCGGGTGTACGGGTGCCTGGCACCGGCGAACAGGTCGTGCACCGGAGCCTGTTCGGCCGGACGGCCGGCGTACATCACCAGCACGCGGTCCGCTGCGTCGGCGACCACGCCCAGGTCGTGGGTGACCAGGACGATCGCGGTGCCGAGCCGCTCGCGCAGCGACTGGAGCACCTCCAGGATGCCCGCCTGCACGGTGACGTCGAGCGCGGTCGTCGGCTCGTCGGCGATCAGCACCGACGGGTCGCAGGCGACGGCGATGGCGATCATCACGCGCTGGCGCATGCCGCCGGAGAGCTGGTGCGGGTACTCGTCGACCCTGCGGTGCGGGGCGGGAATGCCGACCAGGGCCAGCAGTTCGACCGCGCGCGCCTTGGCCTCCTTGCGGCCCAGACCCTGGTGCCTGCGGAGCACCTCACCGATCTGCCGGCCGATGGTGAGGACCGGGTTCAGCGAGGTCATCGGCTCCTGGAAGATCATCGCGAGGTCCTTGCCCCGGATCTTCTGGAGTTCCTTCTCGGGGGCGCCGACCAGCTCGCGACCGTGCAGCCGGATCGAACCGCCGATCCGCGCGGTGGGCGGCAACAGGCCCATGGTCGCCATCGACGTCACGGACTTCCCGCAGCCCGACTCCCCGACCAGCGCGAGGACCTCGCCCCGCGCGAGGTCGAAGGAGACCCCGTCGACGGCGTGCACCGTGCGGTGCTCCGAGGGGAAGGCGACGGTGAGGTCGCGGACGCTCAGCACGGGTTCGTCGCCGGAGGCGGACCGGGGCGCCGGAGAGGTGAGGGTCTCGGTCATCGGGTTCCTCCGCGGGGGTCGAGGACGTCACGCAGTCCGTCGCCGAGCAGGTTGAACGCCAGCGTCGCGGCGACGATGGCCAGCCCCGGGAAGACGGCCAGCCACGGCGCGAGCGCGAGGAAGGACTGGGCGCCGGAGAGCATCACGCCGAGCGAGGGCGCGGGCGGCTGCACACCGAGGCCGAGGAAGCTGAGCAGCGCCTCGCTGATGATCGCGGCGGGGATGCCGACCGTGGCCTGCACGATGAGGGCCGAGGTGGCGTTCGGCAGGATGTGCCGGAACAGGACCGTTCCGTCTCCACCGCCGTTCGCCACGGCCGCCGCGACGTAGTCGACGTGCTTCAGCCGCAGCGTCTCCGCCCGGGTGATGCGGATGACCGCCGGGATCTGAGAGATGCCGATGGCGATCGTGGCGTTGGTCAGCGACGGGCCGAGGATCGCGGCGAGGCCGACGGCCAGCACCAGGAACGGGAAGGCCAGCATGGTGTCGGTGAGCCGGGAGACGGCGCTGTCCGCGAGTCGCCCGTAGTAGCCGGCGGCGAGGCCCAGCGGCACGCCGATCACGAAGGCGAGCACCACGGCGAGCAGCCCGACCTGCATGGACGCCCGGGTGCCGTGGATGACGCGGGAGAGCTGGTCGCGCCCGAGGTCGTCGGTGCCCAGCCAGTGCGACCAGCTCGGCGCGTCCAGGACGTTGGTGAAGTCCGGCTGTGCGGGGTCGTACGGGGAGATCAGCGGCGCGAACAGCGCCGTGAGGACGAAGACGGCGGCGATGATGCCGCCGGTCAGCGCGAGGCGGTTCTTGCGCAGGGCGCGCAGCTTGCCGCCGCCCGCCTTGCGCGCGGTGGCCTGCGCCGGGGTGGCGAGTGCGGTGGTCACCGGGCACCTCCGAGCCGGATACGCGGGTCGATGACCGAATAGACCACGTCGACCAGCAGGTTGATGAGGATGTACGCGGCCGAGGTGCAGAGCACCACCGCCTGGAGCGTGGCGTAGTCACGGGTGAAGACGGCGTCGATGGTGAGCTTGCCGAAGCCGGGCAGCACGAAGATCTGTTCGGTGACCACGGCTCCGGAGATCAGGTGGCCCAGCTGGAGGCCGAGCACGGTGACCACGGTGACCAGCGAGTTGCGCAGCGCGTGCCCGCCGACGACCGCGCGCCGGGAGAGCCCCTTGGCACGGGCGGTGCGGACGTAGTCGGCGGAGAGCGAGTCGAGCATCGCGCCCCGGGTCTGGCGCATCACCACGGCGGCGAGGCCGGAGCCGAGGACGATCGACGGGAGCACCATGCGGCGCAGGTTGTCGAGCGGATCGGTGCCGAAGGGTACGTAGCCGGAGGCGGCGAACACCGGTAGCGCGATGGCGAATCCGAGCACCAGCACGATGCCGAGCCAGAAGGTCGGGATCGAAAGGCCCACCAGGGCGACGGCGTTGGCCAGCCACTCCTCCGGCTTTCCACGCCGGACGGCGGCGACCACGCCCGCGCCGATTCCGACGACGACCGCCAGCAGCAGTGAGAGGGCGGCGAGTTCGAGGGTGACCGGGAGGGCCTGGCCGATCGCCTGGGAGACCGGAAGGCCGGTCCGCGAGGAGGTGCCGAGGTCGCCGGTGAGGGCGTGTCCGACGAACCTGCCGTACTGGACGACGATGTTGTCGTTGAGACCGTACGCCTCGCGGATCGCGGCGAGCGCCTCGGGGCTGCGTTCCTCGCCGGCCAGGGCGAGCGCCGGGTCGCCGGGGAGTGCCCGGATTCCGGCGAACACCACGATGGACACGAGGATCAGGGTGATGAGCGACTGACGCAGACGCGTCAGCAGGAATTTCGTCAACGGATGTACCCCGCGTTCGTGACCCGGACCAGTCCGTCGCCGTAGACGCGGACGCCCGCGACGTCCTTGGAGGCGACGACGTAGTTCTTCTGCCGGTAGAGGTAGATCATGGAGTGGTCGTCCTGGACGCGCTGGGTGAGCTCGTCGTAGATCTCGGTGCGCCGGGCCGGGTCGGAGACGGAACGGCCCTCGTCGATCAGCCGGTCGATGTCCGGGTCGCCGATGCCGTAGGCGTTCATCGCTCCGGCGGTCTTCAGGAAGTTGGAGACGTTGCCGTCCGGGTCGAGCCGGCCGGACCAGCCGCTGGTGAAGACGTCGTAGTCGCCTTCGTCGGTCTCGGAGATCATGGTCGCGTACTCGGTGGGACGCAGGGAGAGTTCGAATCCCGCTTCCTTGACCATGGCCTGGAGGACCTGACCCACACGGCCCTGTTCGGGGGTGGTGGAGGTCTTCAGCTCGATCTTCACGGGGAGCTTCACCCCGGCTTCCTTCAGCAGCTTCTTCGCCTTGGCGACATCGCGCTTGGGACAGTCCTCGGGATCGACCCCGGGGGCGATGCCGGACTGCGGGGAGATGGGACCGCAGGCCGGTTCGTACATGCCCTGGAAGACCACGGTGTTGAGGAGGTCGCGGTCGATGGCGAGGTCGAACGCCTCACGGACGCGTACGTCGGAGGCGAGCGGCGTGTCGATCTTCCCCGGCTTCTCGCCGAGCCCGTTCACGTTGCCCACGTTGACGCCGATGCCCTGGTAGCCCAGTGAAGGCGAGTTGAAGAGCTGGAGCTTCGGCTCGGTGAGGGCGCTCTGCACGTCCACCGGACCCATCTGGTCGCCGATCTGGACATCGCCCGAACGCAAGTTGGCGAGCCGGACGTTGCCGTCGGCGATCGGCTTGTAGACGACCTTGTCCAGGTGGATCTTGGCCGCGTCGTAGTAGTTCGGGTCCTTCTCCAGCACGATCCGGTCACCGCCGACCCGCTCGACGAAGCGGAACGCGCCGACGCAGGAGGGGTGGTTGGTGAAGTCCTTGCCGTACTTCTTCAGCGCGGTCGGGGACATCACCATCCCGGCCCGGTCGGCGAGGACGCCGGTGAGCGGTACGTACGGGTGGTCGAGCGTGATCCGCACCGTGGAGGAACCGACGGCCACGGCCTTCTCGACCGGGCCGAGTTCGGTGGCACGCGCGGAACCGGGCAGATCGCGGTGGCGCAGCAGGGAGGTGACGACGGCCGCCGCGTCGAGCGGGGTGCCGTCGCTGAACTTCGCGCCCTGCCGGATGGGCAGGGTGACGGTCAGGCCGTCCGCCGAGACCTCGGGGAGCGATGTGGCGAGCTGCGGCACCAGGGTGCCGTTCTCGTCGATGTCGTAGAGCTTCTCGCACATGCCTGCGAAGACCGTGCGGCCCACGAGGGTCTGGGCGAGGCTGGGGTCGAGTTTGTCCGGGTCGGAGTTGAGCGCGACGGTGAGCGTCCCGCCGTCACGTACGGGCCGCTCATCGGTTTTCCGTACGCCTCCGACCTCGGTTGCCGAGGACTGCAGCGACGTGCAGCCCGAGACGAGTGACACCAGCGCAACTGCCACGAAGGCAACCGCTTTTCGGCGCACGGGGGCCTACCTCCCACCTGGGGGTCATCAAGGAATATCGCAGACCGTATTTCGCATACAGTCAACAAGCAAGAGCGTTGTCCGCATCCCGGACACTTTCGGTGCAGAGGGCAACCGGATGGTGGTGGAATGTCCCCCATGGGGGTGACTTCGGGGCGGTCGCTTCCGACGTGCCGCCCCTCGGGGCACTGCCCGGCCCCGGGCGGTGGGGGCGGCAAGGGGTGCACGACCGAGGCTGGGATCATGGGGTCATGCCCGAAGAACCCGACCCGATGCGGAACCGGTGGCCGCTCGCTCCTTCCGGGACCGCCGACTGGTTGGCCGAGCTGTGCGGCGACGGCATCACCGGGTTCATGCCTCCGGCCATGCCCGACGCGGTGTGGGTGCTCAACGCCATGTACGAGCACGAGCGGGGGCCGGTCGACGTCTCGCACCACGAGTACCGCCAGGCCCGTCTCGCGGAGGGCGGCACCCCGCGCCACATCGTCGCGGGCATCGATTTCGATGCCGTCGGGGTCTCCACCGGGGGAGGGCTGGGCCGTGCCCGGCACCCCGGACCGGGCTGGCGGCGGCTGCGCTGGGCGGAACTCGCCCGGCGCACCGGCGACCCGGTCGTTCCCGAGGGGCTGATGCCCTCCCACCGCTGCTTCCCGTCCGCCAAGAAGGACGGCAGCCGCCCGTTGAGCATGGTCCCGCCGACCGAGGGGAGCCTGGACCGCGAGACCTGGAACCAGGTGATCGGCGTTCTGGTCGGGCACGCTCCCGCCGGCCCGGACACCCGCTGCCTGGCCCACTACAACCCGATGACGCTCGGAGCCGTCGACTTCGACGAACCGCACGTGCGGGCGGGCCGGCTCGGTGACGCCGGACTCCTTTACGACCGGTCCGAAGCCGATTTCAGTCCGTCCAACCTCTGGGCCGAAGACCGCTCATGGGTGTTGTGCACCGACTACGACCTCTGGGCCACCAAGGTCGCCGGGCCGCCCGCCCTCGTCGAGGCGCTGCTGGACGACGCCGAGATCGAGACGGTCCGGCTGCCCTGGGCGCACTGACGACGAGCCCTTCGCGCCGGAATCACGCGGTCCGGTGCGAAGGGCCCGTCCCCAGGCCCCGGCGGGACCGGCCGCGGTCGCCTTCTGTCCGGCCCCGCACGGACCGTCGCGTCCCCGTACGGCGACTCCCGGAAGCCCGAGCCTCGGCCGCGCCTCCCGGCGCGACTCCTCGTTGACACGCACGGGCCTTTTGGCGATGCTCTCGGAGAGCGCTCTCCACACTCTGCGGGGAACGCCTCGCGAGGGGGGAACCCGGTGACGCAGGAAGAAATCGCCCAGCTGCTCGACAAGTTGGACCCGCGCCAGAAAGTACGGCTGCTCACGGGCGCGACCACCTGGCGCACCGCGGACGAGCCCGCCGTGGGTCTCGCCGGGATGACGATGTCCGACGGGCCCGCCGGAGTGCGCGGGGAGAGCTGGGACGAGCGGAACACCTCAGCGCTGCTGCCGTCCGCGTCGGCCGTCGGCGCGATGTGGGACGAGGACCTCGCCGAACGCCTGGGCGGGCTGCTCGCCGCCGAGGCGAGGGCCAAGGGCGTGGACGTCGTCCTGGCGCCCACCCTCAACCTGCACCGGTCCCCCCTGGGCGGACGCCACTTCGAGTGCTACTCCGAGGACCCCGAGCTGACCGCCCGTACCGGCGCCGCCCTGATCCGGGGCATCCAGGCCCACGGTGTCGCCGCGACCGCCAAGCACTACGTCGCCAACGACTCCGAGACGGACCGCCTCACCGTCTCCGTCGACCTCGACGAGCGCACCCTGCGCGAGGTCTACCTCCTCCCCTTCGAAGCCGCCGTGCGAGCCGCCGGGGTGCGGGTGGTGATGTGCGGCTACAACGCGGTCAACGGCACCACCCTGGCCGAGAGCCCGCTGCTCGCACGGCCGCTCAAGGAGGAGTGGGGATTCGACGGCGTCCTCGTCTCCGACTGGGGCGCGGTCCGCTCCACCGTGCCCGCCGCCCTCGCGGCCCTCGACCTGGCGATGCCCGGCCCCGAGAGCCCCTGGGCCGACGACCTCGTCCGGGCGATCGAGGACGGGCACGTCCCCATGGCCGCGATCGACGACAAGGTGGCCCGGCTGCTGCGGCTTCGCCGGGGTCGCGCGGTGGAGTGCGCCCACCCGGTCGGCGAGCCGCAGCAGCCG
>NZ_JBSFVR010000114.1:0-21049 GCF_053592415.1 Streptomyces sp. NPDC002690
CGAGTCGGTGATGGGGGCGGTGGACGGTGTCCTCTCCGAGCTGATGGCCTCCTCGCACTGGGAGCGCGCCTCGGCGCTGGGCATCGGCAGCGCGGCCCGCGCACATCCCGCTCCCCCGCACCGCGCCCCGCCCGCGCGCGCCCTTCCGCCCCATACCTGTCCGCACCGCGCGGGACGCGGTGACGGCGGCGGGGCTGTACCTCGGCTGGCTCGGCTTCCGGGGGATCGTCCAGCCGGACGAACGCCCGGCCTCGCGCATCGATCTGCGGGCCGACGGGGCGATGGCGCAGGTCGAGACCTCGACCTGCCCGACCGGGGTGCGCGAGATCGAGTGCCTCTGGCTGAACGCGCTGAGCGAGTCCGTGTCCGGGATCTTCTTCTCGCTCGCGGGATACGAGGACGCGGCCACGCAGCGGGCGGACCTGGTGTCGATGCCACTGTTCGCCGTGGACCTCACCGGTATCCCGCGGCCGGCCAACGGCGCCGCCGAGGAGTTGCTGAGCGCGGGGGCGTAGAAGACGCTGTACGGAACTCCCTACGGCCCGGCCCGTAGCGACGCCGACACGGCATGACGAGAAGCCCTCACCTTCCGGTGGGGGAGGGGTCACACTGGCCGTATGCGCATCCGCTCCGCCAGACGCTCCGATCTCCGCCGGCTCCAGGACATCGAGCGCGCCGCCGGGGAACCGTTCAGAGCCCTCGGAATGGCAGACGTCGCCGACGACGAGCCGCCACCCCTCGGACTGCTGGAGAGTTACCGGGCCGCCGGACGCTGCTGGGTGGCGGCGCACCCCCATGCCCTCGACGACGACAGGCCGGTCGGCTATCTGATCGCGGACCCGGTGGACGGCGCCGCCCACATCGAGCAGGTCTCGGTCGATCCGTCGGCGGCCCGGCTCGGCATCGGCCGGGCGCTCATCGATCACGTCGCCGGATGGGCGGAGAGCCAGGGGCTCACCGCGCTCACCCTGACGACCTTCACCGACGTCCCGTGGAACGCGCCGTACTACGCGCGCATCGGTTTCACCGTGCTGAGCGAGGACGAGCTCACCGAAGGGCTGCGGCGGATCAGGGCCGAAGAGGTGGGCAACGGCCTGGACCGCCGGCCCCGCGTCTGCATGCGCCGCGAGCCCGCGCGGATCGTGCTGCCGCGGCCCGCCGGCCTGGCGACGGTCGCCCCGCCGCCCGCCCGGACACCGGGCCGCACCGCCCGGGCCGACGTTGTCAGTGGCGAACGCTAGCCTTCCGTCATGGCATTGACGTCGCGTCACTCCTCGTCCGGCACCCCTTCCCCGAACGATCCTCCGACCCCGGGCAACCCCTCGCAGCCTGCCGGCCCGTCCGCGGCCGAGACCAACGAGGCCATCCGCGCCTTGGTGGACTCCCGCGCCGGGCGCGACTGGTCCTCGGAGGCTTACGAGGTCCTGCTCATCGAATGGGCGGCTGCGACACGGGGTCCTGGACCGGAAATAGTCAAAGCCGCCTGAGGGCTGTCCGTCACTCGTGGTCGACCGGTGTGGGCGAGGTCGGCCTGAGGCCGCGTGGGCCCACAAAGCCCCGGGCGCGGGCCGGTTCACTCGTCGCGGGCCACGCCCCCGCTCACCGCAGGTCGCCCTCGACGTACTCCGTTCCGGTCGAGCGTGCGGTCCGCTCGCGCAGCTCGACCCGGCGGATCTTGCCGGAGATGGTCTTCGGAAGCTCCGCGAACTCCAGTCGTCGCAGCCGCTTGTACGGGGCGAGGACGGCCCTGGAGTGCTCGAACAGCACCTTCGCGGTCTCCGGCCCGGGCTCCCAGCCCTCGGCCAGTACGACGTACGCCTTCGGCACCGAGAGCCGGACCGGGTCGGGGGCGGGAACGACCGCCGCCTCGGCGACCGCCTCGTGCTCCAGCAGGGCGCTCTCCAGCTCGAAGGGCGAGATCTTGTAGTCGGAGGACTTGAAGACGTCGTCGGCGCGGCCGATGTAGGTGATGTATCCGTCCTCGTCGCGCGAGCCGATGTCACCGGTGCGGTAGTAGCCGCCGGCCATCGCCTCGGCCGTACGCTCCGGGTCCCCGTGGTAGCCGGTCATCAGCCCGATGGGGGCGTCGGCGAGGTCGAGGGAGATCTCGCCCTCCGTGGCGCCGGGTTCACCGGTGACGGGGTCGAGCAGCTCGACCTTGTACCCGGGGGTGGGGCGGCCCATCGAGCCGACTTTCACCCGCTGGCCGGGCGAGTTGGCGACCTGGACGGCGGTCTCGGTCTGGCCGAAGCCGTCCCGGACGGTGACACCCCACGCCCGTCGTACGGTCTCGATGACTTCGGGATTGAGCGGCTCACCGGCCGCGACGACCTCGCGCGGGGGGTTGGCGAGCCGCGTGAGGTCGGCCTGGATGAGCATCCGCCAGACGGTCGGCGGCGCGCAGAAGCTGGTGATGCCCGACCGGTCCATCTCCGCCATCAGCCGACTCGCGTCGAAACGCTGGTAGTTGAAGATGAAGACGGTCGCCTCGGCGTTCCAGGGGGCGAACAGGTTGGACCAGGCGTGCTTGGCCCAGCCGGGCGAGGAGATGTTCAGATGGACATCGCCGGGCCGCAGCCCGATCCAGTACATCGTCGCCAAGTGGCCGACGGGGTACGACACATGGGTGTGCTCGACCAGTTTGGGGCTGGCGGTCGTGCCGGAGGTGAAGTACAGCATCAGCGGCTCGTCGGGGAGCGTCTCCCGGTCCGCCACGTACACCTCGGAGTGCTCGTCGGCGCCCGCGTAGGGGAGCCAGCCTTCCGGGACCCGGGTGCTGTCGCCCGCACCGCCGACCGCCATGCGTGTGTAGGAGCCGGGCACGTCGTCGAACTTGGCGGTGTCCTCCGCGCGCACGATCACGTGGGCGACCCTGCCCCGCTCGACCCGGTCGCGCAGGTCGAGTGGTCCGAGCAGCGGGGTGGCGGGGATGACCACGGCGCGCAGCTTCATCGCGGCGAGCGCGGTCTCCCACAACTCGGCCTGGTTGCCCAGCATGACGAGGATGCGGTCCCCTTCCCGCACCCCCTGGGCGGCGAGCCAGTTGGCCGCCTGGTTGGAGCGGGCCGACATCCGGGCGAACGACATCTCGGTGCGGCGGCCGTCCTCCTCCACGATGTGCAGGGCGGTACGGTCGTTGCCCTCGGCGATCACGTCGAACCAGTCGAGGGCCCAGTTGAACCGGTCGACCCGGGGCCAGCGGAATCCCTCGTAGGCGGTCGCCCAGTCCTCGCGGTGCTGGAGCAGGAAGTCCCGGGCGGCCCGGAACGTCCCGGTCGCGCTGGTTGCCGACATGTGTCCTCCTCGTTGTGGACCCGAACCGGTCGCCTCACCCGATTCAACCAGCCCCTCCTGCCCCAGGACCCCGCCGGTACCCGAGGCGGGTTCACTTCCCGGAGCCCCCGGAGCCCCCGGAGTCCCCGAAGTCCACGAAGTCGGCGAAGCGGACGTCGTGCGCGCCCGCGTCCGTCATCACGGTCAGCAGGCGTACGGCCTCCTCGGCGACGGCCTCCCGGTCCGCGCGGCCGAGCCGGCCCAGCGGCTGCACGGTGGCGGTCGCGGTGTCGTCCGTACGGTCGAGGCGCCAGATCGCGGCGAGGAATCCGTCGACGAGTACGGTTCCGTACGCCTGGTTCCCCTTGCCGTTGCGCCCGTTGAACTCGGCCGGAATGACCCGGGTGCGGTCGGCGTGGCCGAGGAGGACGTTGTCGAACTCGGGCAGGAAGCGCGGCGGGGCGGGGACGTCCGGGTCGGGGCGCGGGGCGTCGGGGAGGTCGAAGAGTTCGACGCCGTTCTCGTCGCGGAAGGTGAGGAGTCGCGGCCTCAGCCGGTCGAAGACCTCGCGCATCCGGGTGAGCCCTGCCCAGCTCTGGAGGTCCTTCACGGAGGCGGGGCCGAATGCGGCGAGGTAGCGCAGCACCAGGGTGTCGGGGGCCAGGTGGTCCGGCGCCGGACGGCCGAGCCAGTGTTCCAGGGTGGTGAGCGTGACCTGCCCGCTCCGATCCCAGAGACCCCGGGGCGTGGTCTGCGCCAGCGGGAGCGCGCAGCGGGCCGCCACGGTGAGGGCGAGCGGGTCCGCGTCCGGCCATTCGGTGAGGAGCGCGGTACGCAACTCCTTGACCGTGCGCGGCCGTTCTTCGACGAGTGTGCGGCTGATCTCCTTGAGCCGGTCGAGGTCCACCCCGGTGAGCCCCTGCCGGAAGAGTTTCAGTTCGCGGTCGCGGGCCGGCTGGACGAGCGGGCGGACGGTGAGGGCGTCGTCGGCGGTGTGGGTGTGGATCGTGGAGCGCAGGGTGACGATCCGTACGACCTCGCGCGACTCCATCAGCGCGGAGAGGTCGGCGGGGTCGAAGTCGGCGAGGCGCGAGAAGAGCTGGAAGTAGGGCGGCCGGGTGTTCTGCGCCTGGAGTCCGACGAGGTGGGCGACGGCCGCCTTCGGTGACATCGTCGACCGATCCAGCAGGAGCTGGCGGTGGAGCGTGGCCCGGTTCAGCGCGCGGGCGGAGAGGACGGCCGGGCGCGCAGGTCCTGCGGCGGGGCGGGGTCCGGGAGGGTTCTTCGGAGCGGCCATGTCCGGCACGGTACGCGGACTCGCGGACAGTTCTTGTCCGCAAGGAGCGGTCGTTCGGTGGATGTCCTTCGGCCGGCTGCGGCGCCGCGTGGCACCCGCTCTCCGGCGGCCGTTGCCGCGCCCGGCCGACACACTCGGGCAGCCCGTGTGACCGGGGCGGGAGCGGGTCCGCCCGCATGATGGACCGGTGATCAGCGTCCTGTTCGCCATCCTGACCGCGCTCAGCAATGGCGCCGCCTCGGTCCTCCAGCGCCGGGCGGCCGTCAACGTGCCGGACTCCGCGGCGATGCGCCTCTCCCTGTTCGGCCATCTGCTGCGCCAGAAGGTGTGGCTCGGCGGGATCGCGCTGGTGATCGTCGCGGCCGTCTGCCAGGCTGTGGCGCTCGCGACCGGACCGATCGCGGTGGTGCAGCCGATCTTCGTGATCGAGCTTCCCTCGACCCTGCTGCTGGCCGGGTTCGTCATGCGCGTCCGGGTCCCGCGTCAGGTCTGGTACGGCGTCGCCGCCGTGACGACCGGCCTCGCCCTGGGCATGGCGTCGGCCGCCCCGGGCGGGGGCCACGACACCGTGCGGGGCACCGACTGGATCGTGGCGCTCCTGGTCACCGGGCTGTTCGAGGCGGTCCTGATCGTGGCCGCCCTGGCGTCCCGCCGCAACACCCGCGCAGCTCTGCTCGGTCTCGCCGCGGCCTGCGGTTACGCGCTGACGGCGGCTCTGATGAAGGACGCCATGGCCCGGCTGGAGGGCAACGGCGGGGTGACGCAGCTCTTCGCTTCGTGGCAGCTCTACGCCACCGCGGCAGCCGGGGTCGGGGCGCTGTACCTGCTCCAGAACGCCCTCCAGGCGGGCACGCTGGTGGCGGTCCAGCCGATGCTGACGCTCGGCGACGCCCTGATCAGCATCCTGTACGGGGTGACGCTCTTCGGGGAGACGCTGCGCACCGGCTGGTGGCTGTTGCCGGAGCTGGTGGCGGTGGCCCTGATCGCCGCGGGCTGCCTGGAACTCTCCCGGTCGCCCCTCGCCTCAGGGAACCCGCTGCCCGCGTCCCGCGTGAAGTAGGCGGTGTCCGGTACGCCGGTCACGCCCCGCCGGCCCGGCCGGGCGTCGGTCACGCCCCGCCCGTCGCGCCCCGCCGGACACGTACCGCCCGTCACGCCCCGCCGGTCGCCCCCGCCCCCTTGCCCGTACGCCTGCCGTGGCGGCGCCCGGCCACCACGTCAGCGACCGCCGCGAGGAGTCCGGCGCAGACGAAGGCGACCGAGACGATGAGGCCGTGGTCGTACGCGGTGGCCCAGCCGTCGCCGGTGACCTGGGCGAAGAAGACCGCTCCGACCGCGGCGATGCCGATCGCCGAGCCGACGCGCTGCCCGGTCTGCAAGGTGCCGCCCGCGCTGCCCGCGTGGGCCACCGGCACGTCGGAGAGGGTGAGCGTCTGGTTGGGGGCGATGACCAGGCCGCTGCCGATCCCCCCGAACAGCAGCGGGGCCGCCATCGCCCAGCCCGCGTTGTGGCCCGGCACCTGGTGCACGGCGAGGGCCGTCCCCGCCAGGCCCACCGCGACCATGGCCAGCCCCACGACGACCAGTGGGCGCCCGAACCGCCCCACCAGCCGCCCGCCGATCATGGCCGAGAGGCCGGAGCCGACCGCGAACGGAGAGATGGCCAGGCCCGCCTGGAGGGCGCTGTAGCCGAGACCGGCCTGGAGATAGAGCGTGGTGATGAAGAAGATCGAGGTGAACCCGGCGAAGTACAGCAGGATCAGCAGGCAGCCCAGCCAGTACGAGCGCAGCCGGAAGAGCGACAGGTCCAGCACCGGCTGCGTACCCCCGCCCGCGCAGCGCGCCTCCCAGGCGACGAAGGCGGCGAGCAGCGCGGCGGCGACGAGGAGCAGCAGCCACTTGCCGTTGCCGTGCCACTGCTGGGCCTGGACGAAGGGCAGCAACAGGCAGAGCACGCCCGCGCCGAGCAGCAGCACGCCGAACGGGTCCAGGTCGCGGGCGCGGACGTGGCCCGCCGACGGGGTGTCGGGCAGCAGCTTCCGGGCCAGCAGGAGGCAGACGACGCCGAGCGGAAGGTTGACGTAGAACACCCAGCGCCAGCCCTCCTCCGCACCGGCCAGCTGGATCAGCAGCCCGCCGAGCAGCGGTCCCACGGCGGTGGAGATGCCGACGACCGTGCCGAACAGCCCGAAGGCCCGACCGCGTTCGCGCCCGGAGAACATCTGCTGGATCAGGGCGGAGATCTGGGGCGAGAGCAGACCGCCCGAAAGTCCCTGAACCAGTCGGGCGACCACGAGCCAGAGGCTGGACTGGGCCGCTCCGCACGCGGCGGAGGAGAGCGTGAACAGGGCGAGCCCCACCATGAACACCGCGCGCCGCCCCCGTGCGTCGCCGAGCCGCCCGGCCGGGATCAGGAAGAGCCCGAAGGCGAGGGCGTAGCCGGACAGCACCCACTGGAGGTCCGATTCCGGGGTGTGCAGGCCTTCCTTGATGGACGGCAGCGCCACGTTGACGATCGACACGTCCAGCAGGGTCATGAAACCGGCAACCAGGCAGACCGCGAGGGCCCGCCAACGGTTGGGGTCGGGTTCCTCCTGCCCGGAGCCGCGGGAGCCGGAGGGGGAACCGGGGGGTGTGCCGCGCCCCCGCGGACCGGGACGCGCCGCGCTCGGAGTCATGCTTCGGACCCTACGGGGTGTCCCGCCGTCCTCGGCGGATCAGCGCGCGGCGTCGGGCGCGGTGCGTCACCCGGTCCCGGCCGTGCCGTCCGTACCCGCCGGGTGTCCCCCGCCGTCCGCTCCTTCGTGCTCGAACACATCACCGTCGGGTACCCGCCGCACCGGCAACTCACCCACACGATGCGGGGAATTAACCTCTGATGCCTTGTCATGCATGTTCTACGCGCATAGCTTTCTGCTCTCACTACACATTTTTGGGGGCAGTACCCGTGCAGATATCCAGAGCCCGTTCGGCCGCGCTGGCCGGTGTCGTCGCCGTCGCGCTGTCGGTGACGGCCCTGCCCGCAGCCTTCGCCGCCCCGTCCGCGAGCGCCGTGATCTCGGAGGTCTACGGCGGCGGAGGCAACTCGGGCGCCACGCTCACCCGTGACTTCATCGAGCTGGGCAACGCGGGCGGTGCGGCGTTCGACCTCTCGGACTACAGCGTCCAGTACCTGCCCGGTACCCCGTCCGCCGGCTCGCTCTGGCAGGTGTCCCCGCTGGCCGGCTCCGTCGCCCCGGGTGGCCGCTACCTCGTGGCCGAGTCCGCCGGTACGGGCGGCACGGTCGCACTGCCCACCCCCGACGCCACCGGCACCGTCGCGATGGCCGCGGGCAGCGGCACGGTCGCTCTGGTCTCCGGTACCACCCCGCTCACCTGCAAGACCGCGGCCGACTGCGCCGTCGACACCCGGATCGTCGACCTGGTCGGGTACGGCTCCGCCGTCGTCCGCGAGACCGCCCCGGCCCCCACGCCGTCCGCCACCGCCTCCGTGGCCCGTGGTGCGGCGCAGGCCGACACCGACGACAACTCCGCCGACTTCGCCGCGGGTGCCCCGACCCCGGTCAACACCGCCGGCCAGACCTCCGGCGGCGGCTCCACCGACCCCGGGGAGCCGAGCGGGCCCACCGAGCCGGGCACCGTCCGGGTGCACGACATCCAGGGCACCACCCGCCTCTCGCCGCTCGACGGCCAGACCGTCACGGGGGTGCCCGGCGTCGTCACCGGCATCCGTACGACCGGCTCGCGCGGCTACTGGCTCCAGGACACCGCCCCGGACGCGGACGCCCGCACCAGCGAGGCCGTCTTCGTCTACACCGGATCGGCCGCCCCCGGCGTCGTCGCCGGTGACTCCGTCCTGGTCAGCGGCAAGGTCGACGAGTACTACCCGGGCACCGGCGCCCAGTCCGTCACCGAGATCACCGCCCCGAAGACCACGGTGCTGTCGCACGGCAACGCCCTGCCCGCCCCGGTCGTGCTCGACGCCTCCTCGGTCCCCGCCGCGTACACGCCCACCGCGGGCGGCGGCTCGATCGAGGCGCTCTCGCTGGAGCCGGACACCTACGCCCTCGACCTGTACGAGTCCCTCGAAGGCGTCCGCGTCCGGATCGCGGACACCCGGGTCGTCGGCGCGACGAACTCCTACGGCGAGATGTGGGTGACGGTCAAGCCGAACGAGAACCCGAGCGCGCGCGGCGGCACGATCTACACCTCGTACACCGACCAGAACACCGGGCGCATCGAGGTGATGTCCCTGGACACCGCCAAGCCGCTCCCCGCCGCGAACGTGGGCGACGTGCTCTCCGGCACCACGACGGGCGTCCTCGACTACGTCTCCTTCGGCGGCTACGCCCTTCAGGCCACCGAGGTCGGCACCCGGACGGACAACGGGCTGAAGCGCGAAGTCACCCGCAAGCAGAAGAAGAAGGAACTCGCGGTCGCCACGTACAACGTGGAGAACCTCGACGCGCTGGACGACCAGGCCAAGTTCGACACCCTCGCCTCGGGCGTCGCCGTCAACCTCTCCTCGCCGGACGTGGTCTCCCTGGAGGAGATCCAGGACGACAACGGCGCCACCAGTGACGGCACGGTCGGCTCCGAGGCGACCCTGAAGCGCTTCACCGACGCGATCGTCGCCGCCGGCGGCCCGCGGTACTCCTGGCGCTACATCGCCCCCGAGGACGGCAAGGACGGCGGCGAGCCCGGCGGCAACATCCGTAACGTCTTCCTCTTCAACCCGAAGCGGGTCTCCTTCGTGGACCGCCCGGGTGGTGACGCGACGACCGCCGTCTCCGCGGTGGACACCCGCAAGGGCGTCCAGCTCTCCGCCTCGCCCGGCCGCATCAACCCGACGAGCGCCGCGTGGGCCGACAGCCGCAAGCCGCTGGTGGGCGAGTTCCGCTTCGACGGCAAGACCGTTTTCGTCATCGGCAACCACTTCGCCTCCAAGGGCGGCGACCTGCCCCTGCACGGCAAGAACCAGGACCCGGAGCGCAGTTCGGAGGTCAAGCGCATCCAGCAGGGCGCCGAGGTCAACGCCTTCGTCAAGTCACTGCTGGCGGCGGACAAGTCGGCCAAGATCATCACGCTCGGCGACCTCAACGACTTCGCGTTCTCCCCGGCCGTGGCCGCTCTGACCGACGGCAAGGTACTCAAGCCGCTGATCACCACGCTGCCCGGAGACGAGCAGTACAGCTACGTGTACGAGGGCAACTCCCAAACGCTGGACCACATCCTGACGAGCCCCGGTGTCCGCCGCCTCGACTACGACGTGGTGCACATCAACGCGGAGTTCTCCGACCAGGCGAGCGACCACGACCCGCAGATCGTCCGCGTGAACCTCGGCGGCGACTCGGCCAAGGACGACAAGAAGCACGACGACAAGAACCACGGCAAGGGCAAGAACGACGACAAGGACAAGGGGCACGGCAAGGGGCACTGACCCCGCACCGTCGACCACGGAGGGCCGTCCGCTCGCGGGCGGCCCTCCGCCGTACCCGACCACGAGACACCGCGCCGGACGGAACCGCCGTGCACCACTTTCCCCCGGGGTGCAACCGAACGGCCCTCCCGGCGCGCCCAGTAGGTGGCGGGCGACGATCGTCAACTCGCCCTGCGGAGGGCCAACAGGCCTTCTCCGTGCGGAGATTCACCACGGGGGAACCATGATCGGCACAGCTGGAACGGGCAGACGCACAGGTGGCGGCGGACGGCGGTACGCCCTGGGCGGGCCGATGGTGCTCGGCATCGCCCTGCTGCTGGCACTCGCCGGCTGCGACGGCTCGAAGAGCGAGCCGTCCGCGGCCTCCACGCCTTCCACCACGGCCCCGGCAACCGCCTCACCGGCCGATACACCGTCGCCGTCACCGACGCCACAGAACCCGGACGCATGCGCCGACGCGACCGGCCACGCCCTGCGCCTGCTCGGCCACCGCATCAGCCAGGACATCATCTACGTCTCCGCCGAGGAAGGCGCCTGGGACTGCTCCGATTCCTCGGTGCCCCAGTGGAAGGCGAGCGGCGGCAAGCACGACATCCGGATCACCGAGACGGCCCGGATCGAGGTGGCGCGGCCCTTCAACTCGTCGGACACGGATCAGCCGATCGAACTGGCCCGCTTCCTGGAGCAGCTCGACACGCTCGCCGACCGCTCTCCCGATCCGCTGGTGTTCGGCTACACCCTGGACCCGGCCGACGGCTCGCTGGTCCAACTGTCCCAGCAGCCCCGGCCGACGGCGTAACCACCCGGCGGCTTCTCAGGCCCCGGTCCGGGGGCCGGACGCGGCGTACGTCCGCCGGGCCGCCGGACCGGGCCTCCGGTCGGCGGGGAGCGGGCGGTCCGTGAAGAAGCGGGCCGCCAACTCGGCCACGTCGTCGGCTCGTTCCAGAACCACCCAGTGGTCGGCGTCGGCGAGCGTGAGGAATCGGCTGCCCTCGACACTCGTCGCGAACTCCCGCTGGCGTTCCGGCGAGGTGACCGTGTCGTGCTCGCCGGCGAAGACCAGCGCCGGCACCCCGGTGAGCCCGCCGGAGAAATCGGGGCGGTCGCCCAGGGCCCGTACCAGCGAGTCGGCGGCGTGCGGCGAGGTACGCAGCGCGTGCAGGAAGGACCGCCGGACGTAGCGCTGGGCCAACGCGCCCCGGTGGACGTACCGTTCGGGGTCCGTACACATCAGGGCCTCGGCCGCGAGGGTGGCGAGGCCGTCGGCGTCGCCTGCCGTCATCCGCTCCACCGCCCGCTGCCAGAGGGCGCGTTGGGCCGGTGAGATGTGCGTGGGGACCCCGCCCAGGGCGATCCGGGCGACCCTGCCGGGGTGGTGGCGAGCCCAGTCGAAGGCGATCGCGGTGCCGTACGAGAAGCCGAAGAGGTTGATCCGAGGCGCGCCGAGGTCGTCGGCGATCCGGGTGACCGCCTCACGCAGCAGTTCCGCGCTCGGTCCGGGCGGTAGCGCGCCGGCGCTTCCCATGCCGGGGAGGTCGGCGGTCACCACGTCGGCGAACGGGCCGAGGTGGTCGTCCATCTGGGGCCACCCGTGCATGCCCTGGAGCGCGCCGCCGAGTACCACGACGGGCTCGGTGACGGGGCCGGGGCACTGGGCCGCACCGGCTCCGGGCGCCTCGTGCGGGCCCGGCACCCGAACGGCGTCCGGACCGGCGCCGGGGCCCGGTACGTGCACCGGCCCCGGGCCGCCGGGGCCGCCGCCACACCTCAGCAGTCGGTAGGCGAAGGGCACCCCTTCCACCGACAGCGAGCGGATGATCTCCTCGCCCATGGTGCGTTCTTCTCCTGTCTCAGGCCCGGGTGAGAATCAGGGCCGCGTTGTGGCCGCCGAAGCCGAGCGAGGTCTTGGCGGCGTGATCGAAGGTGTGCGGCCTCGCCTCCTTGCCGACCACCTCGACCGGGATCTCGGGGTCCGGCGCGTCGAGATTGACGGTCGGCGGGATCAGTTGGTGCTGGAGCGCGAGGACCGTCAGGGCCGTCTCGATGCCTCCGGCGGCCCCGAGGGTGTGGCCGGTCATCGCTTTGGTCGAGGTGACGAGGGCCTGGTCGCCGATGACCCGGTGGAGCATGGTCGCCTCGATGAGGTCGTTGGCGACCGTCGAGGTGCCGTGCGCGTTGACGTGGCCGATGTCCCGGCCGGTGAGCCCCGCGTCGGCGAGAGCGGTGCGCAGCGCACGTTCGACGCCCAGGCCGTCGGGCTCGGGGGCGACGGTGGAGAAGGCGTCGCTGGCGGCGCCGTAGCCGCTGACGTGGGCCCGGACGAGAGCGCCCCGGGCGCGGGCGTGGTCGGGGTGTTCCATGACCAGCAGTCCGGCACCCTCGCCGACGACGAAGCCGTCGCGGTGGGTGTCGAAGGGGCGGCAGGCGGAAGCCGGGTCGTCCCGCCGGGTGGAGACCGCCTTCATCTGGCAGGCGCTGGCGATCAGCAGCCGCGAGCAGACCGATTCGGCGCCGCCCGCGATCACGATGTCGCAGGCCCCGGTGCGCAGCAGTTGGTGTGCCGTGCCGATGGCCACGGTGCCGGAGGAGCAGGCGGTGGAGACGGCGAGGCTGGGGCCGTGGACGGTGAGGTCCAGGGTGACGCTGCTGGCAGCGCCGTTGACGACGACGAGGGGGGCGAGCTTCGGCGAGACCCGGCGTGCGCCGCGCTCGCCGAGGGCGGTGTGCTGTTCGTCGTAGAACGGGAGTCCGCCGTGGGCCGAGCCGATCACGACGCCGACCCGGGCACTGTCCCAGACCGAGGGGTCGAGGCCTGCGTCCGCGACGGCCTCGCGGGCCGCGATGACGGCGAGTTGGGAGAACCGGTCCATCAGCCGCTGTGCGGCGATGCCGAGTTCGGCCCGGGTGTCCAGGCCGGTGACGGTGTAGAAGAAGTCGCAGGGCAGACCTTCGAGTTCGCTGCGGTGCGGCACCGAGGGCCCGTCTCCTTCCCCCCGGACCCCGCGCCACGAGGCGTCGGTGCCGACACCGGCGGCGGTGACCAGGCCGATGCCGGTCACGGCGGCGTGGAACGGCTCCGGACGGGGACGCGGCCACGGACCGGGGGCCGGCCGGCCCGTCACGCGGTGACCTTGTCGTGCACGGCGGAGACGAGCCGGCCGACGGTGTCGCGGGAGGTGATCTCGACGTCCTCCAGGTCGACGTCCATCCGGTCCTCGATGAGCAGTCTCAGCTCTTCCAGGGCGAGGGAGTCCAGACGTAGCCGACGGAGCGGCACATCGTCCCCGATCGACTCGGGGTCCGTACCGAAGTTCGACACCAGCAGGTCGGTGATGTGTTCCGAGGTGCTCATGGCGCGCTCCTCCGCTCGGTGACGCGGTGACGCCTGCCGCGTGGGGGATGAGGTGGGCCATCGGGGGACGCCGGCTGCTCCGAAGGGCCCTTTATACGCCTTCGCTGAGCATGATCGGCCCCGCGTTCCCCCGTGCGGTGGGGGTCTGGGCAGGTGTGCGAATCCCCGGGTACCGACCGGGGGCCACCCCACCGTGTGTTCCTGCCGGACGGCCCGTCGGTGTTCCTGCCGGACAGCCCGCCGGCGCTCTTGACCGGGCGGCTCTCCGGCGGACATCCAACGCGCCCGCGCGTTCCCTCATTTGGCCCCGTACACTCCGCGATCATGACAACGGAATCACTGCCCCGGGAAGAATCGGCGACCGAGGACCCCGCCCTCTTCGCCACCATGTCCACCATGCGCGCCATGCGACGGCTGTCGCCCGAGCCGGTGCCGTGGGAGACGCTGGAGCGACTGGTACAGGCTGCCGTGTGGGGTCCCAGCGGCGGCAACATGCAGGCCTACGAGTACGTCGTGGTCACCGACCGCCAGGTGATGGCGGATCTGGCACCGCTGTGGAAGCGGTGCGTGGACGCCTATCTGGCGACGACCGGGAAGTACGCGCCGAAGGGCATGGACGACGCGGCGTACGGCCGGATGGTCGCGGCCATCGAGTACCAGCGCGACCACTTCGCCGACACGCCCGCACTCGTCGTGCCGTGTTACCGGTTCCCCGAGCCCCGCCTGGACGAGGAGGGCCTGATCGCCTCCGCGGTGGCGCTGGGGCCGGTGGCGACCGAGCGCCTGATGACCACGCAGGACCGCTTCCAGGCCCTGGCGGAGGGCTCCTGCGTCTATCCGGGGGTGCAGAACCTGTTGCTGGCGGCCCGGGGCCTGGGTCTCGCGGCCAACGTCACCATCTGGCACCTGATGCTGGAGGAGGAGTGGAAGGAAGCACTCGGCATCCCCGAGGAGATGCGGACCTTCGCCGCCGTCCCGGTGGGGTGGCCGAAGGGGAACTTCGGCCCCGTACGGCGCCGCCCCGTCGCCGAGGTCGTGCACCGGGACCGCTGGTAGCCCTCGTTTCCGGCGCCCGCCCCCGTCCGGGTGGCGGGCGCCCACATGTCTCGACAGTTCGTCAGTTCCATTGCTCCGATGAGGTGTTGACCCGGCGCGCCGCACCGGGGCGTCGTTGTCATGCATTCTTCACATGGATAGCCTGTGCGCGCTCGGCAGCCCTTCGCCCACCCCACCGGGACCGAGGGCTCCCTCTCCCCCCACACACGCAGGAGCAGACATGCCCAGACGCCCCGCGGCCCCCGCGCGCCGTCGCGCCTCCGCCGCCCTGGCGGCCCTCACCGTCGCGGCCGTAGTAACGGCGGGAGCACCGGCCCTGGCCTCGGCCGCGCCGGACCCGACCGCCGGCTCCCTGAACCGGGCCTTCGCCCGCGCCGCCGCGGAGTACGGCGTACCCCGCGACCTGCTCGCGGCGGTCGGCTACGGCGAGACGCACTTCGACGGCCACCACGGACTCCCCAGCCAGGACAACGGCTACGGCGTCATGCACCTGGTGAGCAACCCGACCAACCGGTCCCTGGAGAAGGCCGCAGCCCTCACCGGCGCCTCGGCCGCCCAGCTGCGCGAGAACACCGCGACCAACGTGCTCGGCGGCGCCGCCGTGCTCCGCTCGTACGCCGACTCCCTCGGCCTCGGCAGGAACGAGCGGCTCGACGTCGACTCCTGGTACCCGGCCGTCGCCCGGTACGGCGGTGCCGACGGGCCGGCCGCCGCGCTCTACGCGGACACCGTCTACTCCTTCCTCGCCGGAGGTCTGCGCGGCCGGACCCCCGAGGGCGAGGAAGTCACCGTCACCTCGCGTCCGGTCTCCCCCCAGAAGGGCACGCTCGCGCCGCCGGACGTCAGCACCCGGTCCGCGGACTACCCCTCGGCGCTCTGGGTGCCCGCCGCCACCACGAACTACCGGGTGGGCCGGACCGCGGACATCGACAAGGTCGTCATCCACGTCACCCAGGGCTCGTACGCGGGCTCGATCAGCTGGTTCCAGGACCCCGCGGCCGTGGTCAGCGCCCACTACGTGATCCGCTCCTCGGACGGCCAGATCACCCAGATGGTGCGCGACAGCGACACCGCGTACCACGCCAAGAGCGCCAACGCCTCGGCCCTGGGCATCGAGCACGAGGGCTGGATCGACGACCCGAGCTGGTTCACCGACGCGATGTACCGCTCCTCGGCGGCGCTCACGCGTTACCTCTGCGACCGGCACGGCATCCCGAAGGACCGGACGCACATCATCGGGCACAGCGAGGCGCCCGGAAACGACCACACGGACCCGGGCCCCTACTGGGACTGGACCACCTACATGCAGCTGGTCGACGGGGCCACCGGTGGAACGACGGACGCGCTGAGCTTCTCCTCCTACACGACCCAGCAGTCCGGCTCCAGCGGCTCCCAGGTCAAGGCCGTGCAGCAGCTCCTCAACACCCAGGGGTACGAGGCCGGTGCGCAGGACGGGGTGTTCGGCGCCGAGACCAAGACGGCGGTCCAGAACTTCCAGCGGGCCCGCGGACTGAGCGCGGACGGCATCGTGGGCGCGAAGACCTGGACGGCACTGCTGTCGGCGGGTGCCACCCCGGATCTGCGGCAGGGCAGCACCGGCGACGACGTCAGGCGCCTCCAGCGGTCGCTGACGGCGGCCCTCGGCTCGACCGTCGCCATCGACGGCGCATTCGGATCGGGTACCGCCACCGCCGTCCGCACCTTCCAGACCGACCACGCACTGACGGTGGACGGCATCGTCGGCGCGGCGACCTGGGAGGCCCTCCAGGCGGGCGGCTGATCGTGCCGTCCGGCCGATCCGGCCGGACGGCACGCGAGAACGGTGGCCCCGTACCCCCCGGTGGTACGAGGGGTACGGGGCCACGGGCGGTTCTCAGCGCACGGAGGTCACTTCAGGCCGAAGGCCCGGATGATCTCCTCGTCCACCGCGAGGCCGTCCGGGCCCTCGGCGTGCGCCCTGAGGGAGACCGAAGAGGCCCCCTTCTTCGGCGGGGTGAACGTCGCCGTCCACTGCCCGGACGCGGTCCTGCTCAGCTTGACGGTGCTCCACGTGGCGCCGTCGTCGTAACTGACCTGCAGAGAGGCGCTCGTCGCCTTCACCGCGCCGTCCAGCCAGGCCTGTGTCCCGGCGCCGAGGCCGAGTTCGACCCGCTTGCCCGCCTTCACGTCACCGGCGAGGTCGGTGTCGACGTCGAAGTCCAGCTGGATCAGCGGGATGTCGGCCTGGGCGTAGCCACTCTCGCCCGGTGCCAGCGCCCCGGACCGGAACGACCACTCGCTGTGGGTACGGATGGAGGACTTCCAGGTCCCGGCGTCCCGACGGGAGTCGAGGACCAGCCGGTACGGCAGCTTCTCGGGCGACAGCTCCCAGGCGTACCCCGCCCGGCCCGCACCTTCCTTGATCAGGGTGTCCCCCTGGTAGAAGGCGTAGCTGGTGGTGTCGTACTCGTCCTCCGGCATGGATCCGGAGTGCCCGTCGCCCGAGTCGGTCCACGGGGTGATGTTGAACTGCATGTCGTCGTAGGAAGTCCGGAAGGGGCCCCAGTAGCCGGTGCCCAGGCGTGGGGAGGTGACCGGGGCGAACCACTCGTCCCGGTAGGTGCGGCCCGCCGTGTAGTCGAGCGAGGCGCTGCGCATCTGGGCCGCGAAGTCGGTGGCGGTGGCGTTGAAGACGGAGTGGTCCTCGTACCAGAAGGAGTCGCCCGGCAGCGGGGTGACCCACTCCTCGCGGACACCGGGGTAGCTCTCGTACTCGTCGAATCCCACGCCCGGGCCGTACTCCGGGATGTCGTAGCGGTAGCCGGCGCCGAGGGTCTTCTTCGCGCCGTAGAAGGTGTTCTCCACCTTGGCGAGCTGGCGGGTGGACGGGGTGAACGCGAGGGATCGGTCGGGGATGGTGCCGTCGTGGCGGTCCACGAGGTCGTAGAGGTAGTCGGCGAACTTCTTCTGGTCGACGTCGATCTTCTTGCCGCGCTGGGCGGCCCTGATCAGGGACTGTCCGGCGACGGTCTGTGCGGAGGCGACCGGAATCGCCGACTCGGTGCCCCACTCGGTGTAGGACTCCATGGCCACGCCCCGGCCGTCGTTGACGACGAAGAGCGCTTCGGCACCCGCCGCGAGCGCGTTGGCGAGCCGGTCGGCGGGGGCGACTGCGTCGCTGCGGGTGATGACCACGGCCTTGCCCTTGGCACGGAGTCCCTTGTAGGCGGCGGCACTTCCGTCGCCCGCGTAGACGGCGCCGAGCTTCTGCTCGCGGTCCTCGGCGACCACGGAGCCGACCTGCGGGGTGACCGGGACGTCGTCACCGTCGGCCGCGACGTCGATCAGTTCTTCGCCCAGGCGCCAGCGGGTCAGGAAGCTGAAGCTTCCCTGGGTGACCTTCTTGGTGGGGGCGGCCCACAGCTCGTCGTAGGTCAGCGGGATCTGGTAGAGGTCGCGCTGGACCAGACCGCTGGGCGAGGTGCGGGCCATGTCGTAGCGGAGTTGGCGGGTCTCGGACTCCTGCGGGGCCTTCGCGCTGATCTTTCGCGCCTTCGACGCGTCGAGGGTGATGGTCTTCGGCCCGGTGCCGAGGATCGTCTCGGGTACGGCGAGGAAGGCGAGCGCCTTGGAGTCGGTGCGGTCACCGTCGATGTCGAGTGTGGACCAGGCGGAGTAGTTGCCCGGGGGAAGCCGCAGCGTGGTGTCGCCCGAGACGTTGACGACGCTCAGTGTGGGGTCGTCGAGTGCGGCGAAGACGACCTGGCCGTCCGCCGGTTCGCCCGCGCGGTCACGGAGCTGGATGGTGAGGTCGTAGCGCTCCTCCTCCTTGGACACCGCGAAGCCCGTGTGGGCCACGGTCGCGCCGGTCGCGTCGGTGGCGAGCACCTGGCCCGAGAAGAGGGTGCCCGCGTCGATCCTGGACGGGTCGACCGAAAGCACGGCTTCGGCGGACGAGCCCGCCGGGACGGTCAGTTCCGGGGTGGAGAGGGTGTACGCGTCGGAGTCCGAGTCGGTCGCCAGACGGAGCGTGACGTCCTGCTTGCCGGTGTTGGTGTAGGTGATGGTGCGCTCGGCCACCTCGTCGGAGGCGTCGTGCGGCCAGGCGTAGTCGGCGACCTCGACGGAGCCGGTGGCCTCGATCGTGGTGTCGATCGCTGCCTTCACGTCGACCCGGCCGGTGCCCTGCTCGTACGGGGTGTACGCGGGAAGCTGCTTCGACGTGCTCATCAGCGCGTTCTTGACCCGCTGGCCGGACCAGTCGGGGTGGCGCTGCTTGAGGATGGCGGCGGCACCGGCGACGTGCGGGGTCGCCATCGAGGTGCCGTCCATCGACTGGTACATGCCCTCGATGCCGGGGACCGACTGCGAGGCCGCCGCGTTGATGCCGACGCCCGGGGCGGACACGTCCGGCTTCAGACCGTGGGTGTTGATCAGCGGGCCCATGGAGGAGAAGTCCGCGCGGTTGTCCTGCTTGTCGACGGCGGCGACGGTGAGCGCATCGGCAGCGGAGCCGGGCGCGCTGATGGTGCCCGCTCCGTAGGAGTTGCCGGCCGCGATGACGAAGAGCGGACCGCCGTTCGCCGAGAGGGCGTTGACCGCCTGGGCCATGGGGTCGCCGCCGTCGTCCGGCACCGGGGCGCCGAGGCTCATGGAGACGACGTCGGCGCCTTCGGCCTTCGCCCACTCCATCGCCTCGATGATGCCGGAGTCGGCGCCCTCGCCGCTGTTCCCGAGCACCTTGCCGATCAGCAGTCCGGCTCCGGGGGCGACGCCCTTGTTCAGCCCGCCCGATGCCGCGCCGGACCCGGCGACGGTCGACGCCACGTGGGTGCCGTGGCCGTTCTTGTCGTCCACGTCCTCGCCGGGGACGAAGCTCTTCGACTCCAGGACGCGGTCCTTGACGTCCGGGTGGTCGGCGTCGATACCGGTGTCCAGGACCGCGACCTTGATGCCCGTGCCGTCGTACCCCTCCGCCCAGGCGGCGGGGGCGTTGATCTGCGGCACCGATTCGGACAACAGGGCCGTCGAACGGCCGTCGAGCCAGAGCTTGGAGATGCCCGCGTCCAGCGAACGGGCCTTCTGTGAAACGGAGATGTCGTCCCAGAAGGTGCGAGCGTCCGCCTTGTCGGCGGTGAGTGCCGCTCCGTGGATCGACTCCAGGGTGCGCGTCTTCCTGGCGCCGTCCGGCGCGGCGGGCAGCGAACGCGCCACGGACTGCGGGTAGGTGGCGATCAGCGGGATACCGCCGGTCCGCTCGTCGTCGTACCCCATGCCGATCAGCGCGGAGATGTTGAAGAGTCTGCGGTCGAGCTTGCCCGCGGCGAGGAGGGAGGTGGCCTCGTCGGGCAGTACGTAGAGGTCGTCGCCGGACTGCTGCACGTGGACGCCGCCGGTCGCGCCGTCCGGGCGGTCGACCGTGACGGTGCCGTCGTCGCCGGCTCCGGCGCCCTCGACGTAGTGCACCACGTCGCCGGTGACGAGGGTGATGTCGTGGCTCTGGGGTTCGGCCGCCTGCCGGGAGTGCGCGGCCGAGGGCTGGGGGTTCGCCGAGTGGGGGGACGCCGAAGCGGAACCGGCGGCAGGAAGCATGACACCGCTCACGAGCGCGACGGAGGTCGCTATGAGGAGGAGCGTGCGTCCCTGACGAGCGGGTCTCGCCCGGCCGGAAACGGAGGGGGCTGAAAATGTCATGGTGCTGATCTACCGGTAAATGGCCGGCGGCAAAGCGGTTTCGTACTGGCAGGAAGCCGCCGTGGCGGCTAACCGCCCGGTACGGAAAGGGCGTTCAGGGAGGTGATGTCCAAAGAGGCGACATCCATGAGGCCGGTGCCCGAGGGGCCGCTGTCCGAAGGGCCGGTGCTGGAGGGAGCCGCACCCGCGGACGGGGCCGGTGCGTGATGGATCGGGGTGCGGGCGCCGGTGAGCCGTGCCCCGCTGCCGCCGTGCCGCTCCGCGACGATCTCCGCCATGATCGAGAGGGCGGTCTCCTCGGGCGTCCGCGCTCCGAGGTCCAGCCCGATCGGCGAGTGCAGACGGCCCAGTTCGCCCTCGGTGACGCCCTCGTCCCGCAATGCCGCCTCCCGGTCCCGGTGGGTGCGCCGCGACCCCATGGCGCCGATGTACCCGACAGGCAGCCGCAGGGCGGCCTTCAGCAGCGGCACGTCGAACTTCGGGTCGTGGGTGAGGACGCAGAGGACGGTACGCGCGTCGACCTCGGCCGTCGCGAGGTAGCGGTGCGGCCAGTCGACGACGATCTCGTCGGCCTCGGGGAAGCGGGCGGCCGTGGCGAAGACGGGCCGGGCGTCGCAGACGGTGACGCGGTAGCCGAGGAACGCCGCCGCCCGGGTCAGGGCGGACGCGAAGTCGACGGCCCCGAAGACGATCATGCGGGGCGGCGGCACGCTCGACTCCACGAGCACGGTGACGGGCCGGCCGCACCGTGAGCCGTCCGCGCCGACGGTGACGGCGCCGGTGCGCCCTGCGGCCAGCATCGCCCCCGCCTCCGCGACAACCGCCCGGTCGAAGGCATCCACAATGCCTGAGTGACCGTCATCAACGGTGCCGGTGACGTCGTTCGTCGGTCGCCCCGGCCGAGGGCCGCAAGGCAGTGGACGAGGTCCAGTCGGGCGACATTGAGAAGCCCGAGATC
>NZ_JBSFVR010000115.1:0-20918 GCF_053592415.1 Streptomyces sp. NPDC002690
CGAACTCGGCGGACACGGCATCCGGGTCAACGGCGTCAACCCCGACGGGGTCGTGCGGGGCTCCGGCATCTTCGCCGCGGGCTGGGGCGCCCAGCCCCCGGCCGCTCCCGCGTTCTCCTGCCGCCGGTCCGCGGCCTACACCGGCACGCCGACGGGGACGGTCAGTTCTGCTCGCAGCCGTTCCACCACCGGTTCCGGCAGTCGCAGCCCGCTGCGCACATAGCCGTCGAGCCCGCCCCACCGCTCCTCCACCGCGTCCAGCGCCACGTCGAGATAGCGGGGCCGCGCCTCGATGACGGCGGAGGCGATGGCGGGATCGCCGCCCGCGTCGAGGAAGCGCTGTACCGAGGCGGCGAAGGCGAGGCGTACGGCGGGGTTGACCGCGAGGAACTCGGCCCGGACGGTCTCCCGGGAGGCCCCCAGGATCATCAGCAGCACCGCGGTGGCCCAGCCCGTACGGTCCTTCCCCGCCGTGCAGTGGAAGAGCACCGGCCGGGCCGACGCGTCCGCCGCCGTCTCCAGGAAGGCGCGATAAGCGGCCGCGGCTCCCGGAGAGAGCACCATCTGGCGGTAGGTCTGCGCGAAGACCTCCTCGGCCCTTCCGCCGCCCAGTGCCTCCTCCGCGGCGGCCGGATCGGCGAGCAGGGCCCGGAGCCGGGCGGGGGCGACGCCCGGGTTGCCGCCCAGCACGTCCGCCACGAAGAGCCGGGCCCTCGGGGGCAGCCGGTCCGGGGCCCAGTGCCGTTCGTCGGCGGTCCGCAGGTCGACGACCGTGCGGACACCGAGCGCGACGACCGCCATGTCGTGCTCCGGATCGAGTTCGCTCAGCTGGCCCGAGCGCAGGAGGATGCCCTGCCGCACCCGCTGGCCGTGGCTCAGGGCGATGCCGCCCAGATCCCGCAGGTTGACGACGGTGGTGGCCGGGACGGCCCGGGCGGTCTGCACGATGAACTGCCTCTTTCCCGACGTTTTACGCATTTGAGTATCAACGTCGCACGTCAGGGGCGATTCGACAACGGAAAACGCCGGAGCGGACCGACGCTTCGGCGTCGGGGACCCGGCGCTCGACGCTGCCCCCAGAACCGGCTCCCGACCCGGCTGCCTCCCCTGCCCGGACACAGCATGGATCGCCCGATCGAATGACCCGGCCCGCGTCGGCCGACCGTGAGCCGTGTGTCCGTCGGCGGTGGCGAGCGGGCCCCGCGGCAGACCCGAGGCCACTGCCCGCCACCCTGCTCCGGAACCCGAGCGACCACTCTGCCGACGCCCCACGACCGTCCCCGCCCGCCCGGCAGCCCCCAGGGCTCTCCCGCGGCACGCTGCGTGAGGGCGCGGACGCGTACCGGAGAGGGATAGGTCACAGCGGCATCCTCTGCTGGTTCGTCGCCGGGCTGACCTAGCATCTGGGCATGACGGTCCTGCCTGCTGACGGGCTCCCCCTGGCCGCCGAATTCGCTGACGCCTCCCCGGACCAGTGGCAGACCCTCGTCGAGGGTGTGCTGCGCAAGTCGGGCAAGGACGTCACGGGTGAGGCCGCGCTGGAAGCCCTGTCCACGACGCTGGAAGACGGGCTCACCACCCGTCCCCTGTACACCTCCCGGGACAGCGCGCCCCCGGCCGGGCTGCCCGGTTTCGCGCCTTTCACCCGAGGTGGTGGACCTGCCGGGAACGCGGCGGCCGGGTGGGACGTACGGCAGCACCACGCGGGGACCGACCCGGCCCGGCTCAACGAGGCCCTGCTCGCCGATCTGGAGAACGGCGTCACCTCGCTGTGGCTCGGTGTCGGCGGCCCCGGTGGGGTACCGGTCTCCGGCCTGGACCGGGCGCTGGACGGCGTCCTGCTCGATCTCGCTCCGCTGACCCTCGACGCCGGGGACGACTCCGGCGCGGCGGCGACGGAGCTGGTACGGCTGCACGCGGACCGGGGTGTCGCCCCGGAGGCCGTACGCGGCGGGCTCGGCATCGACCCGCTGGGCCGGTCGGCCCGTACGGGTGCCACGCCCGACCTCACCACGGCGGTCGAGTGGGCCGCCCGGTGCGCCGCGGAGCATCCCGGGCTCCGGGCGCTCGGCGTGGACGCCCTGCCGTACCACGAAGCCGGTGGCGGAGCCGCCCAGGAGCTGGGCCTGTCGCTCGCCACCGGGGTGGCGTACCTCCGGGCCCTGACCGCCGCCGGGCTGTCCGTCGAGGCGGCCTGCTCGCAGTTGGAGTTCCGCTACGCGGCGACGGCCGACCAGTTCCTGACGATCGCCAAGCTGCGGGCCGCGCGGCGACTGTGGGCACGGGTGGCGCAGGCCTGCGGGGCACCCGGCGCGGGCGCCCAGCGGCAGCACGCGGTGACCTCGTCGGTGATGATGACGCGGCGCGACCCCTGGGTGAACATGCTCCGCACCACGCTGGCCTGTCTGGGTGCCGGGGTCGGCGGCGCGGACGCGGTGACCGTCCTCCCCTTCGACGAGGCGCTGGGCCTGCCGGACGCCTTCGCCCGGCGGATCGCCCGGAACACCTCCACCATCCTGATGGAGGAGTCGCACCTGGCCCGGGTCGTCGACCCGGCGGGCGGCTCCTGGTACGTGGAGCGCCTCACCGAGGAACTGGCCGTCGCCGCCTGGGCGTTCTTCCAGGAGATCGAGCGCGCGGGCGGCCAGGAGGCGGCCGCCGCCTCGGGTCTGGTCGCCGAACGGCTCGCCGCGACCTGGCAGAAGCGCTCCCGCGATCTGGCCCGCCGCAAGGAGCCGGTGACGGGGGTCAGCGAGTTCCCGCACCTGGCCGAACCGCCGGTGGAACGCGAGGCGGCGCCCCCCGCCCCGTCCGGAGGGCTGCCGAAGGTCCGCCGCGACGAGGCGTTCGAGGCGCTGCGCAGCAGGTCGGACGCCCATCTGGCGGCGACCGGCGCCCGCCCGAAGGTCTTCCTGGCGGCCCTCGGTCCGGCGTCGGCGCACACCGCCCGGGCCTCCTTCGCCGCCAACCTCTTCCAGGCCGGCGGCATCGAGACGGTCCACCGGCCGGTGACCGTGGACGCCGCGACGGCCGCGGAGGCCTTCGCCGCGTCCGGCGCGTCGATCGCCTGCCTCTGCTCGTCGGACGCGGTGTACGAGCGGGAGGCGGCCCCGGTGGCCGCGGCGCTCGTGGCCGCCGGGGCGGGCCGGGTGCTGCTCGCCGGCCGTCCCGGAGAGGTGGACGGGGTCGACGCCTACGTCTTCGCGGGCTGCGACGCCGTCGCCGTGCTCTCCTTCGAACTCGACCGACTGGGAGTGGCGTGATGCAGGACCCCGTGAACCCCGAGGCCGCAGGAACTTCCGAGGCCGCCGCGAGCCCCGTCCCCGACTTCTCCGCCGTCCCACTGGACTCCGGGACTCCCCCGGCGCCCTCGGCCGACCGCTGGCGGGCCGCGGTGAAGGAGTCGACCGGCAGTTCGGTGGACGACCTGCTGTGGGAGACCCCCGAGGGCATCACCGTCAAGCCGCTGTACACCGAGGCCGACCTGGAGGACGTCGACTTCCTCGACACCTTCCCCGGCGTCGCCCCGTACCTGCGCGGCCCGTACCCGACGATGTACGTCAACCAGCCGTGGACGATCCGCCAGTACGCCGGATTCTCCACGGCCGAGGAGTCCAACGCCTTCTACCGGCGCAACCTCGCCGCCGGCCAGAAGGGGCTGTCGGTCGCCTTCGACCTGCCCACGCACCGGGGGTACGACAGCGACCATCCCCGGGTGACCGGTGACGTCGGCATGGCGGGCGTGGCGATCGACTCGATCCTCGACATGCGCCAGCTCTTCGACGGCATCCCGCTGGACCGGATGTCGGTGTCGATGACGATGAACGGTGCGGTGCTGCCCGTCCTCGCGCTGTACATCGTGGCCGCCGAGGAGCAGGGCGTACCGCCCGAGAAGCTGGCCGGGACCATCCAGAACGACATCCTCAAGGAGTTCATGGTCCGCAACACCTACATCTATCCGCCGGGCCCCTCCATGCGGATCATCTCGGACATCTTCGCGTACACCTCGCGGAAGATGCCGCGTTACAACTCCATCTCCATCTCCGGCTACCACATCCAGGAGGCCGGGGCGACGGCCGACCTGGAGCTGGCGTACACGCTGGCGGACGGGGTGGAGTACCTGCGGGCCGGGCGGGACGCGGGTCTGGACGTGGACGCGTTCGCACCCCGGCTGTCGTTCTTCTGGGCGATCGGCATGAACTTCTTCATGGAGATCGCCAAGTTGAGGGCGGCCCGGCTGCTCTGGGCCAAGCTGGTCAAGGAGTTCGAGCCGAAGAACCCCAAGTCCCTTTCACTGCGCACCCATTCGCAGACCTCCGGGTGGTCGCTGACCGCTCAGGACGTCTTCAACAACGTCACCCGCACCTGTGTGGAGGCGATGGCCGCCACCCAGGGGCACACACAGTCGCTGCACACCAACGCGCTGGACGAGGCACTCGCGCTGCCCACCGACTTCTCGGCGCGCATCGCCCGCAACACGCAGTTGCTCCTCCAGCAGGAGTCCGGCACCGGCCGGGTCATCGACCCGTGGGGCGGCAGCGCGTACGTCGAGAAGCTGACGTACGACCTGGCACGGCGGGCCTGGCAGCACATCGAGGAGGTCGAGGCGGCCGGCGGCATGGCGAAGGCCATCGACGCGGGCATCCCGAAGCTCCGGATCGAGGAGGCCGCCGCGCGCACGCAGGCGCGCATCGACTCGGGCCGCCAGCCGGTCATCGGGGTCAACAAGTACCGCGTGGAGACGGACGAGAAGATCGACGTCCGCTCGGTCGACAACACCTCGGTGCGCACCCAGCAGATCGAGAAGCTGCGGCGTCTTCGGGCGGAGCGCGACGAGAACGCCTGCCAGGACGCGCTGCGCGCGCTGACCGAGGCGGCCGGACGCGCCCCGGGCCCCGGCCTGGAGGACAACCTGCTGGCACTGGCGGTGGACGCGGCCCGCGCCATGGCCACGGTGGGCGAGATCTCGGACGCGTTGGAAAAGGTGTACGGGCGGCACGCCGGCCAGATCCGTACGATCTCCGGGGTGTACCGCAAAGAGGCAGGAGAGTCCCCGTCGGTGGACCGCACCCGCGAGCTGGTCGACGCCTTCGAGGAGGCTGAGGGCCGCCGCCCGCGCATCCTGGTCGCGAAGATGGGCCAGGACGGCCACGACCGCGGTCAGAAGGTGATCGCGTCGGCCTTCGCCGACCTGGGCTTCGACGTGGACGTCGGCCCGCTGTTCCAGACGCCCGCCGAGGTGGCGCGCCAAGCGGTCGAGGCGGACGTGCACATCGTGGGCGTCTCGTCGCTGGCCGCGGGTCACCTCACGCTCGTTCCCGCGCTGCGGGAGGAGCTGGCGGCCGAGGGGCGCGAGGACATCATGATCGTGGTGGGCGGAGTGATCCCTCCGCAGGACGTCGAGGCCCTGCACGAGGCGGGTGCCGCGTCGGTCTTCCCGCCGGGCACGGTCATCCCGGACGCGGCGTACGACCTGGTGCGTCGGCTCGGTGCCGCACTCGGGCACGAGCTGTGAGCCGCTGAGCCGATGGCACCGACGATCGACATCGAGAGTTACGCGAAGGGAGTGCTCGACGGGAAGCGCGCGTTCGTCGCGCGCGCCATCACCCTCGTCGAGTCCTCCCGCCCCGACCACCGGGTGCTCGCCCAGGAGTTGCTGAGCAGACTGCTGCCGCACGCGGGCCGGGCCCGGCGGGTCGGGATCAGCGGGGTGCCCGGGGTCGGCAAGTCGACTTTCATCGATGCGCTCGGCACCCTGCTCACGGGGCTGGGGCACCGGGTCGCGGTGCTCGCCGTGGACCCGTCGTCCACCCGTACGGGCGGCTCCATCCTGGGTGACAAGACCCGGATGGAGCACCTCTCCGTTGACCCCCACGCGTTCGTCCGCCCGTCGCCCTCGGCCGGCACGCTGGGCGGGGTGGCGAAGGCCACCCGCGAGTCCATGGTGGTGATGGAGGCGGCGGGTTACGACGTGGTGCTGGTGGAGACGGTCGGCGTCGGCCAGTCGGAGACCGCGGTGGCGCGCATGGTCGACACCTTCCTCCTCCTCACCCTGGCGCGCACCGGCGACCAGCTCCAGGGCATCAAGAAGGGCGTCCTGGAGCTGGCGGACGTCATCACGGTGAACAAGGCGGACGGCCCGCACGAACGCGAGGCCCGCTCGGCCGCACGCGAACTCGCGGGCGCCCTGCGGCTGATGCACCCCGCCGACGCGGCGTGGACCCCACCCGTACTCACCTGCAGTGCCCGTGAGGCGACGGGTCTGGAGACGGTGTGGGAGAGCCTGGAGCAGCACCGCACGCTGCTGGAGTCGACGGGGCGTCTGGCGGCGAAGCGGAGCGAGCAGCAGGTGGACTGGACGTGGAGCATGGTCCGGGACGAGCTGCTGGAGAGCCTGCGTTCCCACCCGGACGTACGGGCGCGTGCGCCTGAGCTGGAACGGCGGGTGCGCGAGGGCGGTCTGACGGCGACACTGGCCGCCGAGGAGATCCTCGCGGCGTTCCGGGGCGGTTCCGGGCGCGGGTGACGGGCGGCCCGGATGCCCGGGCGGGGTTGCGGGCGCGTGTCCGCGCCCCGGGAGCCCGGACGCGACGGGTCCTGACGGTCGCGGGGCAGCCGCCCGGAGCCTCGGGCTCCCCTCCCACGCCACGGGGGCCCGCCACGGCCCCCGCTCCTGGAAACCGGGCGGAACCCTGTTCCCTGTGAGCCCCCACCGTGGTATTCTCCGAAAAAGCACTCGTGTACGTCCCCGTCGGGACGCCGGTGCCGATTCCTTTTCATCGCTGTCGCACCTGTCGATTCACGACCCGCGATTCAGCTCACTCCCGAAGCAACTCGCATCTTTCTTTTCCCGCACGCGCCGAGCCGGCCCGTCGTGCCCGTGACAGACACGGCGTGACGTGTTCACCGCTCCCCGCTTTCCGGGATGCCGGTCCGCGCGGCGCACGTCGAGGCGCGCAACCACCGCCTCCGGGCCGCCCGCACCGGGCTCTCACACTCTTCCGTCCCCGAAAGGACATCCCCGTGACCACCACACTCGAACGCCCCGTATCCACCCAGCACGCACCCGTCGCCGCCGCCGGTGTCCTCGACACCCCGGAGAGCGGGCACGGCATGCTGCGCGGAACTCACGGGCATCCCGCCCCCGGCGACGTCCGCGTCCCGGCCGCGCTGATCAACCGGTACGGGCTGCGCAAGGGCGACTTCGTCAAGGGCGGCTGCGACCGACCGGGCACGCTCACCGTGGTCGACCGTGTCAACGGGCTGCTCCCACAGGCCCTTCGCTCCCGCCCGCACTTCCACGAGCTGACGCCGTTGCACCCCCGGGACCGGCTGCGGCTGGAGACCCGTACGGGCGGGCCGGCGCCCCGCCTCGTGGACCTGATCGCACCGGTCGGCAAGGGGCAGCGCGGTCTGATCGTCGCTCCTCCGAAGACCGGCAAGACGGTACTGCTCCAGCAACTTGCGGCGGCCGTCGCGACGAACCACCCGGAGTGCCATCTCATGGTGGTGCTGCTCGACGAACGCCCCGAAGAGGTCACGGACATGCGCCGGTCGGTGCGCGGCGACGTGCTCGCCTCCACGTTCGACCGTCCGGCGAAGGAGCACATCGCACTGGCCAACCTCGCCGTGGAGCGCGGCAAGCGGCTCGTGGAGCAGGGGCAGGACGTCGTCATCCTCCTCGACTCGCTCACCCGGCTCTGCCGGGCCCACAACAACGCGGCGGGCCCCGGCGGGCGCACGCTGAGCGGCGGCGTCGACGCGGCAGCGCTTCAAGGCCCGAAGAAGCTCTTCGGCGCGGCGCGGCTGACCGAGGAGGGCGGCTCGCTGACCATCCTGGCGACCGCCCTGGTGGAGACCGGATCGCGCGCGGACGACTTCTTCTTCGAGGAGCTCAAGGGCACCGGCAACATGGAGCTCCGCCTGGACCGCGCACTGGCCGACCGCCGAATCTTCCCTGCGGTCGACATCGCCCCCTCCGGCACACGACGGGAGGAACTCCTGCTGTCCGAGACGGAGTTGACCGCGATGCGCGGACTGCGTCGCGCCCTGCACGGCCGGGACAGCAAGGCCGCGCTCGAAGCCGTACTGGACAAGGTCCGTAAGACGCCCGACAACGCGGCCTTCCTTCGCCAGGTGCACCAGACGGTTCCCGGCGCCTGAGCACGGCACCGCGTGGACACCCCCAAGGCCTCCACCGCCCTGGACCGGGAAAGGAACCCGGGCCGGATCAGGAAGGGGACGGGCCCCGGCGCAACGGCCGAGGACGGCCGCCCCTGGGCTGCCGGGACCACAGAGATCCACAGGGGGCCACTCATGAAGCACAGTTGCTGTGACCGGGAGAACGCCGACAGTGCGGCTCGCGCCCGGTACACCCGGGACATGCGGCAAGAACGCCACTCCGTGCGTGAGGCGCTGCGCTCGGACCTGCCCGCCGCCCACTTGGGCCTCGGCGTGACGGTCATGGCCCTGATCGTGGTCGCCGGTTTCTCCGGCCCCCGATGGACCTTGGTCATCGGCGGCGCCTTCACGGCGTGGTTCCTTCTCGCGCTGACGGTGATTCACCTCGGCAGCGGTCGCGGCCGGGATGCCGTCCGGCGGGCCTACATCGCCACGTTCGGCTGGGGCAACTGGATCTGAGTACCCTTCTCACCCCCGCCCGTGCGTCCGAGCCGGACGACAGGGGCAGGATGGACCCTCCGGTACACCGCTCCCCCGCAGGAGGACCACATGACCCACCGTTCCGCCGTCGCCCTGGCCGGCCTGTTGGCCGGTGCGGGAGCGCTGCACCTCACGGCGCCTCGGCCCTTCGACTCACTCGTCCCGAGCGCCCTGCCCGGAACCCCGCGCACCTGGACGTACGCGAGCGCCGGCGTCGAACTCGCCCTCGCGGCGGGCGTTCTCGCCCCGCGGACCCGCCGTGTCGCGGCTCTCGGGGCCGCCGCGTTCTTCGTGGCCGTGCTCCCCGGCAACGTGAAGATGGCGGCCGACTGGCGTCACCGCCCTGCCCCGCAACGCGCTCTGGCCTACGCCCGCGTGCCGCTCCAGGTGCCCCTGGTGCTGTGGGCCCGTCGGGTGGCCCGGCAGGCGTGACCCACGCGTCCGGGCACCACCATCGTGCGCAACCGTCACGGCGTCACGCCGTCACGCCGTCACCTGGGCGAGGAACGCGGTGATGTTCGCCGAGGTCCGCTGGATCTTCTCCTCCAGGGTGAGCGACTCGCGCAGCCGGGCACCGGGGCCGGCGTCCTTCTTGCCCCGGACGTAGAGGGAGCAGGCGAGGTCGCTGCAGAGGTAGGCGCCCACCGAGTTGCCCTGCTGCCCCGCCTTGCCGGCCTTCGGCGCGACCATCAGGGAAACCCCGCCCGAGTGCGTGGTCAGGCACATCGAGCACATGCTCCGCCGCTGTCGGCCGGCCACCGCGCCGGAGGAGCGCAGCACGACGGCCTTGGGGCGGCCCTCCGATTCCACGACGAGGTAGGCGCGGTCGGGCGCCTGGGGGTCGCGCCAGCCGAGAAAGTCCAGATCGGCCCACTCGCGGTCCGCCAGGTCGCGCGGAACGGCCAGACGCTTCGCCTCACCCTTGCTGCAGTTCACGAAGGCGGCACGGATCTCTTGCTCGGTCAGCGGATTCATGAGCGCTATGCTAATTTGCCTAAACCTTGTAGGCAAATGAATAAACCGATCAGGCAGAAGAGGGGGAGGTCATGGCACGCGCGGGACTCACCGCGGAGAAGCTGGTCCGGGCGGGGGCGGAGATGGCCGACACCGCCGGCTTCGACCAGGTGACCCTTTCCGCGCTCGCCCGGCGTTTCGACGTCAAGGTCGCGAGCCTCTACTCGCACCTGAAGAACTCCCAGGAGCTGAGGACGCGGATCGCCCTGCTCGCGCTGGAGGAGATGGCCGACCGGGCAGCCGCCGCCCTGGCGGGCCGCGCCGGACGGGACGCGCTGACCGCCTTCGCCGACGTCTACCGCGACTACGCGCGCGAACACCCGGGCCGTTACGCGGCGGCACAGCTGAGGCTCGACCCGGAGACGGCTGCCGCGAGCGCGGGCCCCCGGCACTCACGGATGACGCGGGCCATCCTGCGGGGCTACGACCTGACGGAGCCGGACCAGACGCACGCCGTCCGCCTCCTCGGCAGCGTGTTCCACGGATACGTCAGCCTGGAGGCGGCGGGCGGCTTCAGCCACTCCGGCCCCGACCCGCAGGAGAGCTGGACCTGGGCCCTGGACCAGTTGGACGCGCTCCTGAGGAACTGGACCGCTCCCTGAGCCCGGCGCACCACCTGCCGTCGGTCGTTCGACGACCGCCGTCGCCCGACACCGCAATCCGCCATCCGCCATCCGACCGACGGGCTGAGCACCTTGAGCACGCAACCGAGCACCTCGCACCGCTGGATCACCACGCCCCTCACCGCCGCGCTCCTGCGGGGTGCCCTCGATCTGGAGCGCACCGCGCACGGTGTACTCCCGCACCGGCTGCCCGCGTGGGCGCGCGCCCAGTACGCCGACCCCCAGCTGGCCTCCGCCGAGTCCCAGCCCTCCGGTGTCCGGCTGGTCTTCCGTACCCCGGCGACCGCCCTGGAGCTGGACACCCTGCCCACCAAGCGGGCCTACGCGGGTGCGCCGCCGCGCCCGGACGGCGTGTACGACCTGCTCGTCGACGGCCGCCCCGCGGGCCGGGCCACCGCGCCCACCGGCAACACCGTGATCATCGACATGGTCACCGGATCGGCGGAACACCGTCCGGGGCCGGTCGCCACGATCCGGTTCGCCGATCTGCCCGAGGGCGACAAGGACATCGAGATCTGGCTGCCGCACAACGAAACCACCGAACTCGTCGCGCTGCGCACCGACGCCCCCGTCGAACCCGCACCGGACCGGGGCCGCCCGGTGTGGCTGCACCACGGGAGCTCGATCAGCCACGGCTCCGACGCCGCGAGCCCCAGTGCCATCTGGCCCGCGCTCGCCGCGCGTCTCGGCGGCGCGGAGCTGATCAATCTGGGTCTGGCCGGCAGCGCCCTGCTCGACCCCTTCACCGCTCGCGCCGTGCGGGACACCCCGGCCGATCTGATCAGCCTGAAGATCGGCATCAACCTGGTCAACACCGACGCGATGCGGCTGCGCGCCTTCACCCCCGCCGTCCACGGCTTCCTCGACACGATCCGCGAGGGCCACCCCACCACCCCGCTGCTTCTGGTCTCACCGATCCTGTGCCCGATACACGAGGACACCCCGGGCCCGAGCGCACCGGATCTCTCCCGACTGAGCATGGGACAGCTGAAGTTCGTCGCCCTGGGCGACGCGGCCGAGACCGCGGGCGGGAAGCTGACGCTGAACGTCGTGCGCGAGGAACTGGCCCGGATCGTCGCACAGCGGTCCGCGGACGACCCACATCTGCACCACCTCGACGGCCGCGCGCTCTACGGTCCGGCCGACGCGGACGAGCTGCCGCTGCCGGACCAACTGCACCCGGACGCCGCGACCCACCGCCTGATGGGTGAGCGCTTCGCGGCGCTCGCCTTCGCGGCGGACGGTCCGTTCGCGACCACGCGCGCCTGAGGGGACGGCGACCGAGCCCGCTCAGAAGCGATGGCCGGGCCAGTGCGGGTCCTCCCAGCGTGCGGGGCCGGTGAGTCCGATGAGCCTTGGGCGGTGGAGCAGTTCCTCGGGAGCCCCGTGGGCACGGTCGAGTCGGCGACGCGCCGGGGTGTCGTCGGGGTTCGTCATGGGCCACACAACCTCGGTGACTCCGGGCGGCTTCCGCCGACCGAAGATCACGACGCTACCGGGTCCGCCCGCCACCCGCACCGCGTTTCCCCTCCCGGCCTGCACGGACCGCCCGGACCGCCCAGAACGCCCGGACCCGCCCGGACCCGCCCGGACCGCCCGGAAGCCCGGCCGTGCGCGGTGGCGGCACACACGTGTGCGGCCGGTCCCGCCGAACCGGGACCGGCCGCGCACGCGGGAGGGGTCAGCCCGCGGCGCCCAGGACGGTCGAGACGAGGGCCTTGGCCTCGTCCTGGACCCGGCTCAGGTGGTCGGGGCCCTGGAAGCTCTCCGCGTACACCTTGTACACGTCCTCGGTGCCGGAGGGCCGGGCGGCGAACCAGGCGCTGTCGGTGCAGACCTTGAGGCCGCCGATGGCCGCGCCGTTGCCCGGCGCCTCGGTGAGGACGGCGGTGATGGCCTCGCCCGCGAGGGTGTCGGCCGTGACCTGCTCGGGCGAGAGCTTGGCGAGTACGGCCTTCTCCTGGCGGGTGGCCGGGGCGTCGATGCGCGCGTAGGCGGGGTCGCCGAAGCGGGTGGTGAGCTCGGCGTAGTGCTGGGACGGGGTGGAGCCGGTGACGGCGGTGATCTCGGAGGCCAGCAGGGCGAGCAGGATGCCGTCCTTGTCGGTGGTCCACACCTGGCCGTCGCGGCGCAGGAACGAGGCGCCGGCGGACTCCTCGCCGCCGAAGCCGAGGCTGCCGTCGAAGAGGCCGTCCACGAACCACTTGAAGCCGACCGGGACCTCCACCAGCGGGCGGCCGAGGTCGGCGGCGACCCGGTCGATCATCGAGGAGGAGACCAGCGTCTTGCCGATGCCGGTCCCCGCGGGCCAGCCGTCGCGGTGGGTGTAGAGGTACTGGATGGCGACGGCCAGATAGTGGTTCGGGTTCATCAGCCCGCCGTCGGGGGTGACGATGCCGTGCCGGTCGGCGTCGGCGTCATTGCCGGTGGAGATGGCGTACGCGTCGCGCTGGGCGATGAGCGAGGCCATGGCGTACGGCGACGAGCAGTCCATCCGGATCTTGCCGTCCCAGTCCAGCGTCATGAAGCGCCAGGTGGGGTCGGCGAGCGGGTTGACCACCGTGAGGTCGATGCGGTGGGTCTCCGCGATGCGGCCCCAGTAGCCGACGGACGCGCCGCCGAGCGGGTCGGCTCCGATCCGGATGCCCGCGTCCCGGATCGCGTCCAGGTTCAGTACGGACGGCAGGTCGTCGACGTACCCGCCGAGGAAGTCGTGACGCCCCGTCGTCCCGGCGGCCAGCGCGCGGGCGTACGGGACGCGGCGCACCTCCTTGAGCCCGCCCGCGATGAGTTCGTTGGCGCGGTCCTGGATCCAGGAGGTGGCGTCCGAGCCGGCCGGTCCGCCGTTGGGCGGGTTGTACTTGAACCCACCGTCGGCGGGCGGGTTGTGCGACGGGGTGACGACGATGCCGTCGGCCAGTCCTTCGGTCCGGCCGCGGTTGTACGTCAGGATCGCGTGCGAGACCGCCGGGGTCGGGGTGTAGCCGTCCTCGGAGTCGATGAGGACGGTGGCGCCGTTCGCGGCGAGCACCTCCAGGGCGGTGACCCGCGCGGGCTCCGACAGGGCGTGGGTGTCCGCGCCGAGGAAGAGTGGCCCGTCCGTTCCCTGGCGGGTGCGGTACTCGCAGATCGCCTGGGTGGTGGCGGCGATGTGGTCCTCGTTGAACGCCGTGGCGAGCGAGGAACCGCGGTGCCCCGACGTGCCGAAGGCCACCCGCTGGCCGGGTTCGGCCGGGTCGGGGTGGAGGGCGTAATAGGCCGTCACCAGCCGTGCCACGTCGACCAGGTCGTCGGACTGTGCGGGTTTACCGGCCCGTGCGTGCACCATCGGTTCTCCTCGTTCGTGGGTGGTGGTCGTCGGTCCGTCGGGACCGGGCCACCACCCGGGGGGACGATCACCACGATTTGTACCCGATCCTGCCCCCTCCCTCCCGCACTGGCGTCCGGTTTCCGTCGCGGGCGAACGCGGCGTTTCTCACGTCCGCTCGCCCGCCGGAGCCCGCAGACGCAGCTCCGTGCCCGGCCACCGGGACCTGAGCCACCGGTCGTGGCTGGCGACGACGACGGTCCCGGGACCGGTGCCGAGTGCCTCCTCCAACTCGTCGGCGAGCCGGGGCGAGAGATGGTTGGTCGGTTCGTCGAGCAGCAGCAGGTCTGGCGGGTCCGCGACGAGCAGGGCGAGGGCGAGCCTGCGGCGCTGACCCGCCGACAGCTCACCGACCCTGCTGTCCAGATCCCGTGCGGCGAAGAGCCCGAGCACGGCGAGCGGGACGCGTTCGGCCCGTTCCTCGCCGAGCCCGAGGGCGTACGTCTGTGCGACGGTGCGGCCGGGGTGGGCGAACACCGTGTCCTGGGCCAGTAGGCCGACCCGGAGTCCCTCCCTGCGGCGCACCCGACCGGTTGGGGCCGTCAGTCCGCCCGCCAGGATCGCGAGGAGCGTCGACTTGCCCGCGCCGTTCGGTCCGGTGACCAGCAGGCGGTGGCCGGGGTGGAGGTCCAGGCGCTCCAGGGTGAGGCGGCCGGGCACCCGGACGTCCCTGAGGGAGAGCAGCGGGGCGTCGTCGGCAGGGTTCGCGGGCTCGGCGGGTTCCGGTTCCGGCGTCCGGAAGCGCAGCGGCTCGGGCGGGGCGGGGACGCGCTGCCGCTCCAGTTCACCGAGCCTGCGGGCGGCGTTGCGCACTCGACGGGCGATCTGGTTCTGGACGCGGCCCCCGGCATGGCCGTATCCCATCTTCTCGTTGTCGCGCGGCCCCCGGTCCGGGGCGACCCGGTGGGCGGTGACCTCCACCGCGCCCCGCAGGTCGGCGAGTTCCTTCTCCTCCTCCTCGAAGCGTCGCCGCCAGCTCTCCCGGGCGGCCCGCCTCTGGTCCTGGTAGGCGGTGTAGCCGCCGCCGTAGTGGACCGGCCCCCGCAGAGCGGGATCGAGGTCGATCAGGTCCGTGCAGACGGCGTCGAGGAAGGCCCGGTCGTGCCCCGCCACCACGACGGCTCCGGGCATCTCGCACAGCCTCCGTTCCAGGAAGGCGGCGGCCTCGTCGTCCAGATGGTTGGTGGGTTCGTCGAGGAGGAGTGCGGTGGGCCGGCGGATCAGCAGCGCCGCCAGGGCGAGCCGTCCCCGCTGCCCGCCCGACAGGGAGTCGAGGGTGCGGTCGAGGGACAGGGCCCCGAGGCCGAGTCCGTCGAGCACGAGCCCGGCACGCCGCTCGGCGTCCCATGCCTCGCGCTCCTCGGCCTGCTCCAGGCACCGCGCGTACCGGGCGAGGAGGTCGCCGTGGGCGGCTGTGCCCTCGGGCGTGGCGGCGATCTCCCGGGAGAGCAGGTCGAGCCGGGCGAGGTCCATACGGGACTCCGCGAGGGCGTCGTCGAGCACGTCGGTGATGCTCGCTCCGCTCTCGTACGGCATCTCCTGGTGGAGGTAACCGAGTCCGGCGGGGCGGACGACGGTGCCGGAGTCGGGTTCGTCCACCCCTGCGAGGATTCTCAGCAGGGTGGACTTACCGGCGCCGTTCTCCCCGATCAGGCCGATGCGTCGGCCGGGGGCGGCGGTGAGGGAGACACCGTCGAGCACCCGGCGCCTTCCCAGGGTGCGGACGAGGTCGTGGGCGAGCAGGGCGGGACGGCTCATGAGGGGCCACCTGGGGTCAGGTCGGTTGCGGTGCCCGTCGGGCAGGGCCTCGGGCGAGGGGCGGGTCGGGGAAGAACGCCGGTGCGCGGGAAGCACCGGGCGGTCAGTCGTCGCCGTGCGCGTCCGCCTCCGTGAGCCGCCCTTGGGCCAGGTGGAGCCGCCGGTCGACCCCGATCTCCGCGAGGAAGCGCTCGTCGTGGCTGACCACCATGAAGGCTCCCTGATAGGCGTTGAGCGCGCTCTCCAACTGGCCGACGCTGACCAGGTCGAGATTGTTGGTGGGTTCGTCCAGCAGCAGGAGTTGCGGGGCGGGTTCGGCGTAGAGAACGCACGCGAGGGTGGCGCGCAGCCGCTCGCCGCCGGAGAGCGCCGCCACGGGCAGATGCGCGCGCGAGCCCTTGAAGAGGAACCGCGCCAGCAGGGTCATCCGATCCGCTTCCGGAAGCGAGGGCGCGAACGCCGCGAAGTTCTCGGCGACGGTGCGTGCGGAATCGAGCAGGTCGAGGCGCTGGGAGAGGTACGCGATGCGGCCGTCGGCCCGCCGCAGGGTGCCGCCCTCCGACTCCTGCTCACCCTGGACGATCCGCAACAGGGTGGACTTCCCCGCCCCGTTGGAGCCGGTGAGCGCGATCCGCTCGGGGCCACGGATCTCCAGGTGCGCCCCTTCCCCGGCGAACAGTTCGCGGTCGCCGCGGCGGACCCGTAGTTCGTCGCCGAGGAAGACGGTCCGCCCGGCGGGGACGCGGGTCCCGGGCAGTTCCAGGGTGATCCGCTGGTCGTCACGGAGCGCGCGACCGGCCTCGTCGAGCCGGACCCTGGCGTCCCCGACGCGGGCGGCGTGGGTGCCGTCCGCCTTGGCCGCCGACACCTGGGCGCTGCGCTTCAGTCCACCCGCCACGATCTTGGGCAGCCCGGCGCTCTTGATGTTGCGGGCGGCGTTGCTCGACCGGCGCTGGGCGCGTTCGCGCGCCTGCTGCATCTCCCGCTTCTCCCGCTTCACCTCCTGCTCGGCGCTGCGGACGTTCTTCTCCGCCACCTCCTGCTCGGCGCGCACCATTTCCTCGTAGGAGGTGAAGTTCCCTCCGTAGAAACGGACTTCGCCCCGGTCGAGCTCGGCGATGCGGTCCATCCGGTCGAGCAGTTCCCGGTCGTGGCTGACCAGGAGCAGGCAACCGTTCCACTCCTCGATCACGGCGTAGAGCTTCTTCCGGGCGTCCAGGTCGAGGTTGTTGCTCGGCTCGTCCAGGAGGAGGACGTCCGGGCGCTTGAGGAGCTGCGCCGCGATCCCGAGCGAGACGATCCGCCCGCCGCTGAGGGTGTCCAGAGGCTGTGCCAGGGTGACGTCTTCGAGTCCGAGGCGGTCGAGTTGCGCCCGGGTGCGCTCCTCGACGTCCCAGTCGTCCCCGACCACGGCGAAGTGCTCCTCACCGGTGTCGCCGGATTCGATGGCGTCGAGCGCGCGGATCACAGGGGCGACGCCGAGCACCTCGGCCACGGTGAGACCGCCGGTGAGCGGCAGGTCCTGCGGGAGATGGCCGAGCGTTCCGCTCACGGAGACGGAGCCGACGGCCGGCTTGTACTCACCGGCGATCAGCTTGAGCAGGGTGCTCTTGCCCGCACCGTTCGGCGCGACGAGTCCGGTACGGCCGGCGCCGACGGTGAAAGAGAGGTCCTGGAAGACGGGCGTGCCGTCGGGCCAGGAGAAGGAGAGGTTCGAGCAGGTGAGGAACGCTGCGGACATGGAGACGTCCTTGTGACGTGATGCGGGCGCGCGTCGGAAGCGCCGCCCGGCGGCGAACAGGGGAGGGGTACGACAACGGAAGCCATCACAGCGGCGCGGACTCGCGCCGGCCGGTGGCCGATCACCTTCGGGTGTCACCCGGAGATGTCGTCGTCACCCTTCACAGCTGCTCTCCTTCATCGATGATCACATCGCTGATCACGTGTCCTTCACGATAACAGTCGGCTCCGCAGGTCGCCGGGAATTACCGAAGGGCCGGCACGGACGCCCCGCACCCGCTCACCTCGGGCCGTCTCAGCAGGTCACGGCGTCGCCCAGCGGCTCCGGGGCTTCGGTGGCCCGGGCCGCCCGGCGTCCGGCCATCCGGCACCCGAGGCACTCCGGATGCCCCGCACGGGCTCCGGTGTCACGTACGCGCCAGCTCCACTCCCTCTCGGGCCGGGGGCCGCCCGGCTTGCCCCAGCCCGCCAGATGCAGCAGCCAGGAGACGACACCCGCCGCGACGGTCACCGCCGCGGCCAGCACCACGCCGAGCGGAGAGGCCGCACATACGGAGACTCCGGCTCCGGTGGCACCGACGACGGTGAGGGCCGTTCCGGTCCAGCCGGCCAGAGTGTGACCGAGGTCGACATCACCGTGTGCGCTCATCGCTTCTCCAGTCCGGGAAAATGGCGGCAGCAGGCTTCGCGGAGACATTTCATCTCACGAGCTAAGTAACTTAGATGCTAAGGAGAATGCTCGTGGACGGCAAGCCCCGCCCTGCGGCCTCGGCCGAGCAGGCGCTGCAGCGCATGGACCGATTCGTCGCGCTGAGCCTCGTGGGCCAGAGCGACGTCGCCCGGTCGCTGGGGCTCAACGTCACGGACCTGACCTGCCTCGGACACATCCTCGGGGCGGGCCCGGACGCCCTGACCGCGGGCGACCTCGCCGAACGGGCCGACCTCACGACCGGCGCCATCACCGGAGTCCTCAACCGGCTGGAGCGCGCGGGCTTCGCCCGTCGGCAGTCCGACCCCGGGGACCGCCGCAGGGTCCGGATCGTCGCCGACGAGTCCGCGACAGCGCGGGTCGTCGCGGTGTACGAACCCTTCTACCGGCGGCTGACAGCCCTCTTCGCCGACTACTCCGCCGAGGAGACGGCGGTACTGGCGGACTGGTTCGCCCGCGCCGCGGAGGAGATGCGCGCCCACCTCGAAGAGCTGAGAGGTTGAGTTGGGCTCCGTCCGCCCGGGATGGGCGCGCCGCAAGCCCGCCCGGGTCCGGGTCCGGGGCAAGGACGGCGACGGCGACGGCAACGGCAACGGCAACGACGGCGTTCCCGGCAGGCGGCCCGCCACGGAGACTTCGCCGCCATCGACGACGCGGCGCCCGCACCCTGTTCGGCCGGCACGAGAGCGACCAGCCCCCTGCGCCACTCCCCCGCACGGCCACGAGGGCCGATCCAGGTGGCGGATCGGCCCTCGTGGTCCCTCGACGCGAGCCGGGCGCGCGGAACGCGGGAAGGACTCGGTCTAAAGCTGCGGGTAGATGTCCCCGCTGCTCATTCCGGACTGCTGCTCGCTGCGGTCCCGCATCTTGCGCGCCTTCTCCGTGAGGCGCTGCCGCTCGTCCGGGTCCTTGGCCTGCTCGGCCGCCTCGCTCAGTTGCCGTGCCTTCTCCCGCATCTGCTGGGCCAGCTTGGCGGGTTCGTCCGCTCCGCTCATCACCACTCCTCGTCCGCTGGGCATCCGACGCTCCCAGCGAAGCAGCAGGACGGGACCGACGCATCTCGGCGGGCCGGTGGGGACGGTCTTCCGCCTGGCCACCTCGACCCGCCCGGCCACCCGCTACTCCTCGGCGGCCTCGGCGGTCCCGGCCGCTTCGGCGCGGGCAAGCCTGCCGGCGGTGTAGTCCGCCACCGCCGCCTCCAGACCGATGTCGTGCTGAGCCCGCTCGGAGAGGAACCACCGGTGCTCCAGCAGCTCGTGGTAGAGCTCGGCAGGGTCCATGGAGCCCCGCAGGTCGAGCGGGACGGCGCGGACCGTGGGCCTGAACTGGTCGCGGACCCAGCGGTGCGCGAGGACCTCGGTACGCGCCCCGAGCGGGTCACCGGGGGCGTAGTCGTCCTGGGTGGCCATCCAGCTCTCCAGGTCGTTGAGGAGCCGCCGTGCCTGGTTCTCCTCGGTGTCCAGGCCGGTCAGCCGCAGCAGCTGGCGCTGGTGGTGGCCGGCGTCGACGACCTTGGGCACGAAGGTGACCGTGTCGCCGTCCGGGGAGTTGACGATCTGCATCTCGGCCACGTCGAAGCCCATGTCGTTGAGCCGACGCACCCGTCGCTCGATGTAGTGGTACTTGCCCGCCGGGTAGACGGAGGTACGGGTCAGCTCCTGCCACAGCGCAGCGTAACGGCGGGAGATCTCGGCGCCGAACGCGATCGGGTCCACCGAGGGGTGCAGCGCTCCGGCGGCCTCCAGGTCGAGCATCTCGCCGCTGATGTTGACGCGGGCGAGGTCGATGTCGTACTCCCGCTGGCCGTCGCTGAGCCGCTCGTGGGTCTCGCCGGTCTCGGCGTCCACGAGGTAGGCGGCGTAGGCGCCCGCGTCGCGGCGGAAGAGGGTGTTCGAGAGTGAGCAGTCGCCCCACGCGAATCCGACGAGGTGCAGCCGGACGAGCAGGACCGCGAGGGCGTCCATCAGCCGGTGCACGGTGGACGGGCGCATGGTGGTCTCGAACATCGAGCGGTAGGGCAGCGAGCCGTTGAGGTGCCGGGTGATCAGTACGGGCTCCAGCGCCTCCCCGTCCGGCCCGATCCGTCCGGTGACCACGGCGAGGGGGTCGACCGCGGGTATCCCGAGCCGGTCGAGCGTGCGGAGCTGGTCGTACTCCCGCACGGCCGGGCGTTCGGCGAGTTCCTTGACGGCGATCACGTCCGCCCCGGCGCGGGCGTAGCGCACCACGTGGCGGGAGATGCCGCGCGGCAGCGGTACGAGGTATTTCTCCGGCCACTCCTCCAGGGGCAGGTGCCACGGCAGCTCCAGGAGGAGCGCGGGGTGTTCCGGGTTGGTGGCGCTGATCTGCAAAGCCATGGCTCGCCTCGCTCGAACGGGTGACGGGCCACCAGTGTGCGGGACGGCCTCCTACGGGCCGGGGGGCGGGGTGGTGCGGGGCGGCCCGGCCGGCATCTACCGCTCCCCGGGCGTGGTGCCCGGGCGTGCGGTGTGATCGGGGCGGCCCCGGGTGCGGCGGTCCTCCTTCAGCTCCGCCTCGTAGAGGTGGGTCCGGCCCGCCGCGAGTTCGCCGGTCAGGCGGCCCTCGATCGCGGCGAAGGGGCGGTAGTAGGTGCGGTCGTACGCCTCGACGATCTGGAAGGTCCAGTGGCCGGGGATGACGTTGCGGCCCACGATCTCCCGCTCGACCAGGTCCGCCGCCCGGTCGTGGCCTGCCTCGCGCAGCAGCCGTACCGCCTCGTCGAGCTGGAAGTCGGCGCCGCCGGTGAGCTGGTGGAAGGTGTAGAGGGCGCCCCTGGCCCGTTCGGTCGTCTCCAGCGCCTCCGACAGGGCGCCCAGGGCGCGGACGGTCGCGTCGCCGACCCCGTCGGGGCGGGTGTGGGCGGTGTCGGGGCGGTCGGCTCGTTCTTCGTTCATGCCCGGTACCTGCCCGCCCCCGAGCCCCGCACGGGTCCCGGGGCGTCCCGGCCACCCGACCGGGCGACTGGGCCCCGTACGGCCCACGCCCCTCCCGCCGGACCGGCAGGCGGCCCTCCCGCCGGTCGGCC